>JALZIY010000458.1 GCA_030860085.1 Bacteroidota bacterium
ATTCGGGGGCATTTTATATCATCCTGCTGCAGCACAGCAAAAAAAATATACACCTTCATAATTGTTTAATTTTTTTTACAAATATTATTGCTCCTGGATAATGATAGAATTGTAAGGGTTGAGCAAATATGCTAAACCCCTTCCAGAATGTTCCCGGTTAATATCGACAATTAATTATCAATTTATTTTTTCTTGCACCCTTCATTATCCCTGGGTAAGTAAACATAAACTGTCTTCTGTTGACTCTACCCAATGTTTTGTATTAATAAGTATATCAACCTCATCAAAATTATTCAATACTATTTCCTTTTCCCCTTCTCTGTAAATCACCTGTCCCGAAATTACAGTTAGCTTCGATGGCAGGTGAGCTTTATGTTCCTTCAATTTCATTCCTCTTTTAAAGCCTATAACTAATACTTTAAAATGGTCTCCTTTATGAAGTGCTTTTGCTACCGGATGATGGGCTGTTTCTAATTGTAATAAAACTTCTTTTATCGTCATGTTTGAAATTTAAACTTAGCCATGATTAAAAACCAGAAATCAAAGCTACTCTATAGAATAAACTTCTATTTGCACGATTTCATTACCTTGTGCGCCTCATTCGCAGTAATTTTAAAAATGAAACTAATATAAAATTTAGTTGACAATTTTAGCAAAATCATCTTTCAAAAAAAATAAATAAAATAATATGAAACAGCAAAATAAAAAACAATGTGCAGGTGTCTGGATCGATAACCAAAAGGCAATGATCATTACTAACACTTCGGAAAGTGACGGCGAATTTGCAATAAAAGACAAATTAAAAGCTGGTGAAAATTTTGGTGGTGGAAGTGAACATTCCATGAATAATGCTAAACAATCTGGCAATCTTAAATACTTTAAAACTATTTCAAACCAATTATTAAAATATGATGAGATATTGATTTTTGGTCCGGGCAAATCACAGGAACAATTACAAAATCACCTTGAGGGAGATGCACAATTTAATAAGAAGAAAATTAGCATTGACAGCGCTGAAAATCTTACAGATCCCCAAATGATAGCAAAAGTTCGCGACTTCTTTAAATGACCGGCTTTTTTTAAAATGATCAATGTCTTTAATATTCACTTCTATATAGAATTTCAATTAATCATTTGCTAACCTGCTATGGAAATCTACGCCGGTAAAAAAACCTTTTATGCTAAAAACAGGAAAACCTGGCGTAACTGGCTTGAAAAAAATAACGATAAAGCAAAACCTGTCTGGCTAATTATCTATAAAAAAGGCACTACAAAGAAGAGTATCAATTATGTAGAAGCGGTAGAAGAGGCTTTATGTTTTGGATGGATTGACAGCAAAGCAAATAAACGTGATGAAGAAAGTGTTTACCAGTTTTTTACAAAAAGAAATCCTAAAAGCAATTGGAGTAAGAGTAATAAAGATTGGGTTACTAAACTAATTGAGCAGGGTGTGATGACTTCAAAAGGGTTGGAAACAATTGAACTGGCTAAAACAAATGGCACATGGACAGCACTGGATAGTATAGAAAATCTTGAAGTGCCAATTGATTTGAAAAAAGCGCTAATACAAAATCCTGTAGCAGCTAAACATTTTGATGGCTTTCCACGTTCTGTAAAAAAAGGTATTTTGGAATGGATACAAAATGCAAAGAAGGAAGAAACAAGAGAAAAAAGAATTCATGAAACGGTATCTCTTGCATTAAAGAATATCAGGGCCAATCAATACACTGGTGAAAAAGTACGATATAACGAATATAGTTTTTAAGGGCTATGTGCAGGACGTAGCTGATATTTGGAAAAATAATCACCTTACAGCAAATTTCACATTAAAACCTTTGTCTGCAAGTGATGCAGCTGTTTTTGCCCACAAGATTTCACTCCCGCCCCAGGAACGAACAGAAGAAACAAATAAAATTGATTTCATTATTAGATAGTGGTAGTTTTTTGCATCTGATAACAATAATTATTTTGAAATAAGTGGACGAAATTATTTAATTATTTGCCTCAACACGAAAAGACATAAGCATTTTATGGAAGTCTTAAAATAGGTTGACGGATTTTAAAATAGTCCAGTTGCCTCGGGGAGCGGGGATTTTAGTTTGATAGATTTCATTGGTGTTTTCATATTCAGACAGATATGGCCTTTTTTCTAACTTTTCCACTAAAATATTAATGGCAGTAAAAAATTTAGAATATTCAGTTATAATATTAGCCATGCTTTAAAGTATCAATTCTATAATTTCCTGTATTAGTGTTGTTGGTGCTACCGCACTTAGCCAATAGGTAACACCAACGGCGTGGTCCGAAGCTAAAAAGTTTTCAGTTACTGGTATTAAAAAAAAATTCTCCTGACCAATTCTCTACTGGCAAAAAAATATAAAGATTAAGCTGCTGCCACTGCTTTATTTACAAGGCTGGCGGCTTCGCTTAGTTGAATGGCTGATTGCACTTTTAGGCCGCTTTCATCAATTAGTTTTTTTGCTTCTTCCGCATTGGTACCCTGCAACCGCACTATGATAGGTATGTCAATATCATCCATGTTTTTATAAGCGTCAATTACACCTTGCGCTACACGGTCGCAGCGCACAATACCACCAAAAATATTTATCAGTATGGCTTTTACTTTCGGGTCTTTCATAATAATACGGAAACCTGCCTCTACGGTTTGCGCATTAGCAGTGCCGCCTACATCTAAAAAGTTGGCAGGCTCGCCGCCACTTAATTGTATCATGTCCATTGTTGCCATAGCCAGCCCGGCGCCATTTACCATGCAACCCACGTTGCCATCTAATTTAACAAAATTCAAATTATGTTTGCCAGCCTCTACTTCGGTTGGGTCCTCTTCATTTACATCACGTAACGTTACTAAATCACCATGACGCATCAATGCGTTATCATCAATATTCATTTTACAATCCACTGCTATAATTTTATCATCAGCTGCTTTAAATAGCGGATTAATTTCCAGCATAGCACAATCAAGGCCACAGTAAGCATGATAAAGATCAGTAACAAACTTTACCATGTGTTTAAAAGCTGCACCCTTCAAACCAAAATTGAATGCAATTTTTCTTGCCTGGTAACCTTGTAGACCTCCGCCAGGGTGTACCCATTCTTTAAAAATTTTATCAGGCGTTTTATGTGCCACTTCTTCAATGTCCATACCGCCCTCCGTGCTGTACATAATTACATTTTGTCCTTTAGCACGATCCAATAAAATAGACAGGTAAAATTCCTGCCGTTCGCTGGGTCCATCATAATACATATCCTGCGCTACATATATTTTGTTTACTACTTTGCCTGCCTCACCAGTTTGTATAGTCACTAATGTACCGCCTAAGATCTTCGAAGAAAAATCACCGACTTCATCCAATGATTTGGCAACTTTTACACCATTGATACCTGTCTTTTTTATTTTTCCTTTTCCACGTCCCCCGGCATGTATTTGTGCTTTTATCACGGCAAAGCTGCTTCCATGCATTGTTTTAATTTGCCGGTAAGCTTCTTCTGCTTCATGAACAGTACTGCAGGCAAAACCTTCCTGCACCGGAACATTATATTTCTTCAGTAATTCTTTTGCCTGGTATTCGTGTAAATTCATTGAATGAAATTTGCGCCAAAAATAAGAAGATAGGCGTTAGAAGTAATGAGTAAGATTTAGCATAGTTTCTTGTTGCTGGTTTCTTATTGTTTTAGTTACTCATTGTTAAGTGCACAGTCAATTTTTATTCCCTCTCATATCTAAATGTTTTTTCCAGCGCCTTATTCCGCACGTCATTAAAGATTAACCTTCCTGTAATTAAACCACAGCGGAATATAGCGCCTGCAGTATTTACGAAAAGCACGCCGGGCTAAAATTATGAGAAAAATACAACTCGGAATGACTGTTGCTTGCGGGTTGGCCAGTCCCGATGGGCGGAGCCATCATGCGGGACTTGACTTTTTTGCTCCACTTTTTGCGTCAAGGCAAAAAGTGGAAAGAAGATTGATCGCGATTGGAAAGGTTTATAAATAAATGCTTGAGATTCCTCCTTCGTCGGAATGACAAACAAAAATCATTATTATTTAAGAACTTTCCTTAATGAAGCATTTCAATTTAATGATTGTTGTATTTGTATTCTTATCTGCACCTCAACCAAAAAAATACACACAAAAAATCGTGCGGCAAATGCTATTACAGGAACAGATTTTTATAAACAGGCTGCCTCTTATAATTGGCATAAAAGAGATTCATTGGCATTGCAGGAATTGCTTGCCGGCAATTTGCCATCCTTTCTTAAAACATTTGTTCCTGTTCATGTTTCCATCACAGATTCTTCTACGGGCAAAAATATTAAAGCAACGTATTTTGTAAGTTCCGATTATGTAAGCATTGGTAACGATAAAGATTGGGCACGCATTCCGCTAACACCCATGGCTGCACAAAAGATTGCTGATGCCTGGCAATGTTTTTTACCTACACGTAAAATTTCAGACGACATTTATAAAGCAGCAAAACTAAAATTGGAACCTGTTCCTATGTATGCATTTCGCGACAGCTCACCTACCATTTATCAACATCATTTAATTATTGAAGGCCAGCGAAAAGGCCGTAACGGATTAATTGGAGGAATAAAAAAAGATGTGATCATTAGCGGCAAGATTAGCAGAGGTGCTAAAACAAACCGCGTAGCTATTTATGGTTGGCACAAGCCTGATGGAAAAGCCATTCAACCTGTTTATACCGGGCATGTAGATTGGTATGTTGACTATAGTCACGGCATTCGTTTGGTTTATCGGCAAATAAAAGTGAATAACAAATGGATGGATTATATAGATGTATTGAAAGATTCCATTTTAAAAAGACTTCTTTGCGATGAAGAATATTGTGATTTCTATAAATATCCGTATTAAAGCCCTACATCTATCTTTGTCGCTGTATGGATACATATTCAAAACTAACAGAAGCCACTGTTTTTTTAAAACCATTTATTAAAAGCAAACCAAAGATTGGAGTTGTTCTTGGAAGCGGTTTAGGGAATTTTGTACAGGAAATACTTGTAGAAAAAGAAATTGAATATGATGATATTCCGCATTTCCCTGTTGCTACTGTAGAAGGTCACCATGGAAAATTAATTTTTGGTTCAATAGAAGGCAGACCAATCATAGCCATGGCCGGAAGATTTCATTTTTATGAAGGTTATTCGGCAGATGAAGTGGCGTTTCCCATTAGGGTAATGAAGTTTTTAGGCATTAAAACCTTACTCATATCAAACGCTGCTGGTGGCGTTGATCCACAACTTCGAATTGGTGATTTGATGATCATTACTGATCATATTGCTTTTGCAACCGTAAACCCTTTATTAGGTAAGAACGACGAAAAGGTAGGGCCACGTTTTCCGGATATGAGTGCACCATATAAAAAATCCCTGATCAGCAAAGCAAAAGAGATTGCACAGGAACTTGCTATTGAAGTTAAAGAAGGCGTTTATTTTGGTGTAACAGGTCCCACTTTTGAAACACGTGCGGAATATAAAATGATACATATGTTAGGTGGTGATGCCGTAGGTATGAGTACAGTGCAGGAAGTGATTGCCGCCAATCATTGTGGAA
This sequence comes from Bacteroidota bacterium, assembly GCA_030860085.1. GTDB lineage: Bacteria > Bacteroidota > Bacteroidia > Chitinophagales > Chitinophagaceae > Flavisolibacter. The sequence goes on from JALZIY010000458.1 coordinate 5,593, forward strand.
TGGATGTTTTTGCCATGAGCGTTATTACAGATGTTGGCATTCGTGAGGAAGAAAACACCATAACACATAAAGAAGTTTTACATGAAGCAAAATCCGCTGAGCCAAAATTTACAACCATATTTCGCCAACTGATCCTTTCAATTGATAATTAATTTGTGCTGAAAACACCCTTTAACCATAATTATTTTTTTTTACCTGTTGTCTTATTAAGTTTCAACTTTTTAGGAGCGCAGGGAATATTGACCAGGGGTTTTCCAACTGGCAGTTCAACTGGCGGGAACGATAGTTTGAAACGCCGTGATCGATTTGAAGATAGTATTACCATTCGTTTTCATTACCTTGATTCCAGCCGCAACCTTTTAATTGATTCTACAATTAACGATTTTACCAAACGCTTTCCCGTTCCGGCTACTTATCATTATCTGGGAAATCCTGGTACGGCTGCTACATCTATTTTGTTTGCACCGCAACAAAAAATAGGATGGGATCCTGGTTTTCATGCCTATGATGTTTATAAATGGATGCTTGGAAGAGTTCGTTTTTTTAATACTACTCGTCCGTACACAGAGTTAGGATATATGCTGGGGAGTCAATCACAACAAATTATTGAAATACTGCAAACTCAGAATATAAGGCCTTATTGGAATGCTACTTTGCAATTCAGGGCTATAAACAATCCCGGGTTTTTTCAAAATCAAAAAACGGCGCACAGTAATTACTTGCTTAATTCCTCATATCAGTCACCAAACCGGCGCTATAATAATTATTTTGTTCTACTGGGTAACAAATTGCGGGCTGGTGAAAATGGAGGAATAAAAAATGATACGGATTATTTAAATATGGCTCAATTCACTGAACGTTTAAGCGTGCCCACAAAAATTGGCGTTCCTCAACCCTTTACACGTAATTTTTTTGGAACTAATATAAGAACGGGGAACAGGTATAATGAATCCAATTTTCTACTTCGCCAACAATATGATATTGGGCAGAAGGATTCAATAGTAACAGATTCAACAGTGATACCATTATTTTATCCGAGGTTGCGTTTTGAGCATACAATCAGGTATGGCTCTTATAAATATGAATTCAGTGATGTTGATGCTGACTCTGCTTACTATCGTAATAATTATAGTATTAGTTTACCATCGCCTTCAGACACGCTGCTTTTAACAGATAAATGGAAAGAATTGACAAACGATTTTTCTATTTATCAATTTCCTGATGCAAAAAATTCTCAGCAATTTATAAAAGCAGGCATTGAATATCAACGGTTAAATGGCAGCTTAAAAAATAGTTCAGAAAACTATTACAACCTAATAGTGCATGGGGAATATCGGAACCGCACACGCAATCAAAAATGGGATATGGCTGCCTCCGGCCTTTTGTACATTAACGGGCTCAATGCAGGGGATTACCAGGCTTACATCAGTTTGCAACGTTTGATCTCTAATAAAATTGGAAGCCTGCAGGTGGGTTTTGAAAACACCAATCGTTCGCCGTCATTTTTATACGAACAGAAAAGCAATTTTTATCTCGATGTTCCTAAATCATTTTCTAAAGAAAATATAACGCATTTATTTGCCAATATATTTAACTCTATTTTAAAATTGCAGTTGAGCGCAGATTATTTCCTGGTTGGAAATTATTTATACTTCAGTAATTTTTATAAACCCCGGCAGGAAAATACATTGTTTAATGTACTGCGTGTCCAGGCATCGAAAAAGTTTCGGCTGGGGAAAAATTGGAACTGGTATGCGGATGTCTATCTGCAGCAGAAGGCAGGAAATGCAGATCTTAATATTCCTCTTTTTTTAACACGCAATAGAATTATGTATGAAGGCAATTTTGGTTTTAAAAACCTCAATATTGCATTTGGAACTGAAGTGCGCTATCACCCACCTTATAAGGCTGACAGCTATTCCCCGGTTTTGGGGCAGTTTACTTACCAGGATACACTTCAGATCAAGAACAGGCCTGATGTAAATGCATTTATGCATTTTCGTATCCGTAGTTTTAAGGCCTATGTAAGGGCAGAAAATCTTAATACTTTCAGGTTTAATAATGGTGCCGTAGAATTTAAAGAGCACAATTTTGCTGCGCCTGATTATCCCTATCCGGGGCTTGTTATACGTCTTGGGATTTACTGGAGTTTTGTTAATTGATGGATAATACCTTGTATTTACAATAATATCCCTTTTAAATGTAGTTAAGCTTTTTATCTTTGCAATGCCGTGAAAAGGTTAGCCACTTCCATATTATTAGTTATTTATTTTGTAGTCAGTTCGGGCTTTGCCGTAAACCTGCATTATTGCATGGATAAATTTCATTCGTGGGAGTTTGGCACTGATGAAAATGAAAAATGCGATGAATGCGGCATGAAGACGGAGAAAAGCAATGGTTGCTGCCGCGATGAAGTAAAGCTAGTCAAAATCCAGCAGGATCTTTTTCAAACAAAATCAACAGTTTATTCTTTTGCTTTACCTTTTTTAATATCTCATTACCCGATTAATTTATTACTCTCTTCTCAAAAGCTTATTCTACCCAAAGAATATTTTAAACATATTCCTCCTTTATTGAGTAAGCAGGATACCTACCTCAGCAATTGCGTTTTCAGAATTTAGACAGGTTTTTTGCGTTTCTTCTCAAGCCAGCTATAATGGCTTATCATTTATTATTAATAACAAAAAAACTCATTTAATGAAAACGATTAAATTATTTCTTTTATCTCTCTCTTTTATTAGCATTTCAACAATCGGTTTTGCCCAGGCAAAAACAGAAAAAATAAAGGTCGCCGGCGAATGCGGAATGTGCAAAGGCAAAATTGAAAGCGCTGCAAAAAAAAGTGGTGCCACCTACGCAAACTGGAAGGTTGATTCAAAAGAATTGACAGTTAAATATTCTACCCAATCCAATTCGGCTAAAATACAAAAAGGCATAGCTGAAACAGGGTACGACACACCTAAATACAAGGCTACAGAAAAAGCTTATAATAAGCTTCACGAATGTTGCAAGTATGATAGAACGGCATCAACCGGCAAAGGCTGCGACGGTGAAAAATGCGTTAAGGCTGAATGTCAAAAAGATGATAAATGCGCAACAGATATGACTTGTTGTAAAGACAATGGCTGTTCTGAAAAAGATTGTTGCCAAAAAAATTAATCAATAAAATATTTAGTATGAAAACGATTCTAATTTTTATGTTGGTGGTTCTTGGTTTTCAATCCACCGCACAGTTTTCCAAGGCTTCTTTGCAAGCGAGTGGATTAACCTGCTCCATGTGTTCGAAAGCAGTTAAGATTGCTTTAGAAAAAGTAAATTTTGTTGATAAAGTGCAGGTAGATATTAAAAACCAGCAATACAACTTATCCTTTAAAGAAGTTCCGGTAGATTTTGATGTACTAAGCAAAGCCGTGGAAGATGCAGGTTTTTCTGTTGCCAATTTAAAAGTAACGGCTGATTTTAAAAATGTAAATCTTAAAAAAGATGAGCATCTTAAAATTGGTGGGCATTATTTTCATTTTTTGAATGCAAATGATCAACAATTGAATGGCAGTAAAGCGTTTTCAATTGTCGATAAGCATTTTGTATCTGCCAAAGATTTTAAAAAGTACAATGCCTTATCAAAAATGACTTGTATACAAACTGGTAAAGCCGGTGCCTGTTGTATAAAAGAGAACATTGCGGCACAAACAAGAATTTATCATGTAATTATTTAATTACCAGGGCCTCTGATTCAGGGGCCCTTAATTTTTTACAGTGAAGAAATTTTGTTTTTTTTTAATATTGACGACTGGTTCTTTTGTATCCAACGCACAGGAATTATATCCTTATACAGAGCCTGCTTCCAATATGCCTACGGGCACACTGTCAACTAAGATTACAGCTACTAACGGAAGACATTTTAGTGACCGGCTGCAAAAATATGTACCGGAAGTTATGTTTGGCATCAGTAAAAAAACAATGGTCCATATAGCCGGAAGCTTTTCAAATATGCATACGAAGAATGTAGAATGGGATGGAATATATACTTATGTAAAGTACCGGTTTTTATCAAAAGATGAAGTTCACTCACATTTTAGAATGGCAGCTTTTGCACAAGCCAGTTATTCAAGGCATTATTTGCAATATGATGAAATAGATTTGAATGCAGATATCAGTGGATTTCAGGCGGGGTTAATAGCCACCCAATTAAAAAATAAGTTTGCGGCTTCTGCCACTGTTAGTTTTATAAAAGCAATTGATAATAAAAGGCTTCACCCAGAACATTTTATTAAACCAAATAAAGCCTTTAATTATTCAATGTCAGCAGGATACCTGGTTTTACCGAGAGAGTATAAAAGTTTTGAGCAACTTAATCTTAATATTTATACTGAGCTCTTAGGTCAAAATATAATTGGCAGCAAAGCTTATTTTTTTGATGCAGCGCCTGCTGTTCAATTAATCTTTAACAGCAACTCAAAATTAAACCTGGGCTTCCGTTTTCAATTAACGGGAGAAGGAGTCAGAAATACCGATCAAAGTTTCATGCTTTCTTTTGAACATACTTTTTTTAATGCTTTGAGAAGAAGTAATCAATAAAAGCCTTTTACAAAAAAGTCTGGGAGCTTTTCAAACTCCTTTTTAAATTATATATTCTGTAACTTACTCCCTATTTCCTTTACTTAATGAAATCAACCGCCCCTGGCAACCCTACTATTATACCTCACTTTTTACAAGGAGGTGGAGAAATGGGCCAGCGCATTCGTGAATATGATTGGTTGCAAACTTCAATTGGCTCAACAAGCCATTGGCCACAAAGCCTGCGCACAACACTCAGTATTATTCTCAACTCAAAATTCCCCATGTTTCTTTTTTGGGGTGAGGATTTGTTATGTTTTTATAACGATGCTTACCGCCCCAGCCTGGGTAACGATGGGAAACATCCTTATGCATTAGGCAAGCCCGGTGAAATAGTATGGTCGGAAATTTGGATTATCATCAAACCATTAATTGACCAGGTACTTTCAGGAGGTGAAGCTACTTGGAGCGAAGATCAATTGATTCCTATTTATCGTAACGGAAAAATTGAAGATGTTTATTGGACGTTTAGTTATAGCCCCGTGATTGGTGAATCGGGAAGTCCTGCAGGTGTGTTTGTTACCTGCACTGAAACTACCGGGAAAGTAACTTATTTAAAATATATAGAAGAAAACAAAGACAAGATACAAGATGCTCTTGCCCGCAAAAAAATTGAAGAAAGCGAAGAGCAACTCCGCATAGCACTGGAAGGCGGCGAATTAGGCACCTATGATTTTTATCCCCAAACCGGTAAACTGAACTGGTCAGCAAAAACAAAAGAATTTTTTGGATTGCCGCCGGATGCGGAAGTGAATTATGATACATATTTAAAAGGCCTGCATCCGGATGATAAAGAATTGATTAATGTGGCTCAAAGAGCTATGCAACCTGAAAATGGCGGGTCGTATGAGAATGAATACCGTACC
>JALZIY010000059.1 GCA_030860085.1 Bacteroidota bacterium
GAAATAGGCTGTTTAGTAACAATCGTTTTGTTTCTTGTGAAGATGCGTATATAATCCTTCAAACTTTCTATAAACAAAATATCATCAAGAAACACTTTCACCATTTTACGGTCGGTGCGGAAATACAAAAATGGATGTGATTGCTCTGGTACTGAATATGGGTTTTTATTGTCGGCTACCGGAATATCAGTGTGCATCACTTTATTGATTGCTTGTAAAAATCTTTCAAAGCTGATTGGTTTCAGCAAATAATCCACTGCATTCAGGTCAAAACCCTCAAGGGCATATTTGCGGTAAGCAGTGGTAAAAATTACCTTGGGCGGATTTTTTATTGCACGCAGAAATTTGGTTCCGAGGATGTGGGGCATCTGTATATCAAGAAACAATAGATCCACCGGATGTGTTTGAAGAAAGGACAGGGCTTCCACTGCATTGGAAGATTCACCTGCCAACTCCAAAGTGTCCACGGCAGATATATGCTTCTTCAGCACATCACGGGCAGGTGGTTCATCATCAATAATAAGGCAGCGGATTTTAGGAGACTGCGGCATAACTATAAAGTTTCAGTTGACATTATTTTTTGCTGCTGTTTCGGTTGTTTCATCAGTTTAATTTTTAAACAGGTCATCATAAGGTCGGGTTCTATGCTTGTTTTGAATTCGTAATTATCAGGATAAAGTATATCCAGCCTTTTTTTCACATTCAATAATTCAATTCCGTTTTTTGAAAAATCAGCAGCTTGATCATCACTGCCATTAATCAACTTTAGTGTTAGCTCCCTTTCGTTTACCTGTAGTTCAATGTTCATCCAGCAGTTTCCACTTCCACAGTGCGATAAGTTATGCTCAATAAAAGGAAGTAATAACATTGGAGGAATCATTTTACCGGTTGTATCTCCCTTGACAGATATGTCCATCTCCAAACGGGTACCTAATTTTGTTTTCACTACTGCCATGTAATCTTTTATAAGGGAGATTTCTTTATCCAATGCTACCAAAGCACTACCGGTTTCATATAAAGTGTAACTAAGAATGTCGGATAGTTTCAATAACAGGTGACTTGCTCTGAAAGAATCTGTTTGGGCAAAAGAATAGATACTATCAAGAGAACTAAAAAGAAACTCATGTTTTATTTGTGCCTTTAGCAATTCCAGATCTGCCTTTAATTTTTCTTTTTCCAGCCTCTCTTTTTCTTTCTGTTTAAGGTACCAGCGTTTTATAAGCTTAATGGCTGTGGCAACTGTAATTACTTTTGGGGCACTTAATAAACCTGAACTAATAGCAGACCACCAGATGTTTGGATTGACCGCTACCGGTTTATCAAATAATGAATCAACCAAAGGATACAGATGTAGATGTGTGAAATAGCTTGTAAGTATCAATATAACACTCAATACTGCAATCCCCGGTATTAGTGCAAAATACCTTCCCCTCAGTAAATGACGGGGCAACATATAATAAATGAAAACATAGCAGGTGCTTATGTGGATGACCAACAGCAGGAATGATTTGATAAAAAGCGCTATTCCAAAATTTTCAAACCAAACTTTGTGAAGACCGGTTTGTTGATAATGATAGTAACTGACAGTGAAATAAAGCCACCACAGCGTCCAGAAAACCAGATGCCGCATCAGGCGGTGATCCCTTTTATCCGAAAAAATAAAATCATGCAAATTCATATACAGGTTTTTGTAAAGGCAGCTCCTTTTGAGCAGCTCTTTTTTCATCGGCTGTGTACAGTTTAAGTGTCATGGAAATATTAAAGCTCATATCGTCTTCAGAAATATTTAGTGAATAGGCTCCGGGGTAAAGAAGCGCTAAACGCTTCTGCACATTGTTGAGGCCTATTCCCTTTGTGTTTATGTTTTCACCATCCAAACCTGATTTACTATTTGATAATTTGAACAACAGTGTGTCCGGCTCTATCACCATATCAAGATTCACCCATGGGTGGGTAAGCATTTGGCTGGCACCATGCTTAAAGCTGTTTTCAACAAAGGGTATTAACAACAGTGATCCGATCATTTTATTAGCGGGATTACCCCGCACCTGAACACTCATGTTAAAATTTTCTCCATAACGTATCCGTTCCAGGCTCATATAATCTTCTATCATTTTTATTTCTTTTTCCAATGGAACAAAAGCACGGTCACAGTCATAAATGATGTAGCGCAACAGACCGGAAAGCGTTTTTACCATTTGCGGTGCTTCAGGGGAGGCGTTTAGAATTAGAGAATAAATATTATTAAGAGTATTGAACAGGAAATGAGGATGTACCTGTGACTTTAATATCTGCAACTCGGCTTTAAACTTTTCACGGGTCAGTTGCTCTGTTTCTTTTTGCCGGATATACCAGTTTTTCAACAACTTAATTGTCAGTGCAAAACCAATTACAGTAGGATAGTTAAACAATATTTGCCGGCCCCACACGGGCAAAATAAACTCCATACCCGGCATTGCAGCGAAATACCCGGCCCTGGTACTCATATACATTGCAAGAACGAAATTGAAATAATTAATGAATGCAACTATGCAGATGTGCAGCACAAGCAGACCGGTAGTAAAAACACTGTTTTGATTCTTAGAAATATACCTGGGCAAAATAAAGTACAGGATGCCATACACCAGCCACATGTGCACCAGTGTAAGCAACACAGCCGCCATCAGTATTCTGAGAACGGCAAGTACAACGCCATACTGCTCAAAATGCGGCATAGGGCCTGAGAGTTTCCAGCCAGGAATCCAATTTGTTGGAATCAAATAAGTAACAGCGAGGTAAATAGTCCACGCCACCCAAAAAAGTAAATGGCGGCGGAAGCGAAACGGCCGGTCATTTGAGAACACAAATTCATACCATTTCATATCGTCAGTATTTAAAAGTAATATTCAAAGGGCGAGGTGTTATCGTTTTCACATGTTGCCAGTTAAAGCTACTTGATTTATGTACCTGATTAATGTAACGTTTCCAGAAATAGACGAGTGCTTGTAAAATTTCGCTTAGCGTTACTCGTCGTCGCTAAACGGCACATCCGGAACTGATGATGGTGACTATCGTTTGAGTGTTGCTATAAAGCGATTAAAAAAAAATTTACTTGCTGGTAGAAATAGTTTTGGTTTTTCAAATTAGTTGGAACACATTCTTATTATTTCTAAACAAAATATCAAAAAAAAACTTACTATCATGAAACATTTCACAACACCATTTATGGTTATTGTACCTGCAGTGGCCCTGTTTCTCTCTTCTATTCTTTTTTCTTCCTGCAAGAAAGGTGAAATTAAGCCCGAAGAGAAAACCTATTCTTCCGAAATAGTTCAGACATGGATAAATTTTGATCTGCGCCTTTTGAGAGCAAACCCAACTATTCTAAACAATTTTATTATGGTGCAGCATTGGGCGTACAGCAGTATTGCATTATACGAAGCCACTTTAGCCCGAAGGAATAGTTACCAAACGCTTACGGGACAGCTTGATCAAATGCCTGCAATGTCTGCACATA
>JALZIY010000073.1 GCA_030860085.1 Bacteroidota bacterium
CTCAAAAAGCTAAGCAGTGAAGACGGCGCCTGGAAACGAAGCACCAGTAGGTAAATAACTACATTTTTCTAAAATTAATTCTACTTTAGCCTATATCTACAAACCACTTACATGCACTTTAAATCTATTGTACTTTTTATTCTTTTAACTTGTTTTATTGAATGTGGTGCACAGATAACACTTCATGTTCTTCCATTGAAAGAAAGAGCCGCTGTGCAGGATGCTCTGTTGAAAGACAGGCTCGATAATTTACTCCCTTCGCTCATGCGGCAGGAGGGCATTGATGTGTGGCTTATCATAGGCCGGGAATATAATGAAGACCCGGTGCTTGCGACAATGTTGCCCGCCACATGGCTGCATGCCCGCAGACGAACCATTCTTTTGTTCATAGATGAAGGAGTAAGCAAAGGCGTCGAAAGATTGGCTGTTACCCGGTACAATATCGGCAATCTGTTCGTGGGTGCATGGGATCCTGAAAAAGAAACAAACCAGTGGAAAAGGTTAGCTACATTGATCCGCGAAAGAGCACCAAAAAAAATTGGACTCAATTTCTCTTCACAATTTGCCCATGCAGACGGACTAACGAAGGCGGAGTGGGACAGCCTCATGCACTACTTGCCGCCGACGCAAAAAAACAACATCGTCAGTGCCGAACGGCTTGCAGTAAACTGGTTGCAGATACGCACCGACAAAGAATTGAGCCTTTATGAAACAATATGCAATATTGGTCACAGCATTATTGCAGAAGGTTTTTCGGAAAATGTTATTCATCCCGGCATCACCACTACTGATGATGTTGTTTGGTGGTTACGTGAAAAGGTGGCCGCCTCGAAGCTGCAAACATGGTTTCATCCTACCGTAGATGTTCAAAGAGCCAATGCCGGAGCAGGCGATTCACAGCGTTCCTTTGCCACCCAGCCTGATAAGGAAGTGATCATGCCTGGCGATCTGTTGCATGTTGATTTCGGCATCAGTTACCTGGGTTTACAAACTGATGTGCAGCAATTGGCCTATGTACTTAAGCCCGGAGAAAAAGATGCACCACTTTTTCTGAAAGAGGCATTGGTAGTGGGTAATCGCCTCCAGGATATTCTTACTAGATCTTTTGTTCTGAATAAAACTGGCAATGAAGTTTTGAAAAACGCATTGTCATTAGCAAAGAAAGAGGGCATTAATGCATCTATTTATACACACCCCATTGGCTACCATGGGCATGGCGCTGGTCCCGCCATTGGAATGTGGGACATGCAGGGCGGCGTACCAGGCTCAGGCGACTTTCCCTTGCTGTTCAATACAGCTTACGCTATTGAGTTGAATGCAAAAAAAATAATCCCCGAATGGAACAACAAAGAGATCAGAATTATGCTGGAAGAACAGGCTGTTTTTACAGCCGAAGGTGTCAGGTATATAGATGGCCGGCAGAAAGCTCTTTTGCTCATACCCCGTTCGCAAAAGCACCTTAGTCAGTAGTAGCAGTCATGGACATTACAGACGGTTATATTCCTAAACTTATTAAGTTCGCTTGCAATTACTTCGGCTCTTGTCTTTTTCTCGCATCACATTAGTAATGTCAGAAGTTTTATTATTCGGTGCGGCAGGCAATTTAAGATGCTATAGAATTTTACTTTCTTAAAAAGAATTCCTCTTGCAAAATGTTCGCTTGATAATTCATTAATATCCATTAAAATAAAGTTTCTTTGCCGCTTACCATGTCTTTATTTATTACAGCATTAGCGTCGGGCAGTAATGGCAACTGTTATTATGTAGGTAATGAAACAGAAGCTGTACTTATAGATGCAGGTATTACTTGCAAAGAGATAGAAAAGCGAATGAACCGTCAGGGACTTTCTATAAAAAAAGTAAAGGCGGTTTTTGTATCACATGAACATGCCGATCATATTAAAGGCATTCCGGTACTCGCCAAAAAATATAAACTGCCCACTTATATAACTACCACCACGTTGAGGCATTGGCGGCTTCGGTTAGAAAAAAATTGCATGAGATCTTTCAGCGCCGGTGATCCTGTTAAAATTGGTGATCTTTCTGTAACTGCTTTTTCAAAAATGCATGATGCTGCAGACCCATATAGTTTTATCATTTCCGGCAACGGCGTATGTGTTGGTGTATTTACAGATATTGGCTCACCATGTTCACAGGTCATTCATCATTTCAGTCAATGTCATGCAGCATTTTTAGAAGCCAATTATGATGAGCATATGCTGGAAGAAGGTGGCTATCCTTATTATTTAAAAAAACGTATTAGCGGCGAAAAGGGACATCTTTCCAATAAGCAGGCTTTGGCGCTTTTTATTACGCACAGGCCATCGTATATGAGTCATCTTTTTTTATCACATCTTTCTAAAAATAACAACTGCCCAAATTTGGTAACTGAACTTTTTAATAAACATGCAGGTGAAACAAAGATCATTGTTGCTTCCAGGTATGAAGCGACCGCGGTGTATAATATTAGACACCAAATTTGTAAAGAGGAACTTCAGTACATAGAAACTGTAAAACAATGTTTTATTACAGAGCAATTAGCGTTTGCATTTTAGTTGAAGGAGAAGGGAATATCGAACAAGCCCGCCCGGATGACTCGGTCGGACGGGGAACAAGGAATAATGAATTACGAATGTTCAATGTTCAACGATCAATTCCCAATGCTCAATTGGGGGACGTTGATAATGTAACAACCAGTAAAGAAAATGAATGATGAATAGAAAAAAACTTTAAACTTCAAACCCCGTCCGACCAGGTCATCCGGGCAGGCTTAAACTTTAAACTTTTCCCTTTTAAAACAAAGCCCTGACCGAGGCTCTTCCAATATGAATGGTTCTGGCTTCGCCGGGCTTTCTGCCTTCGTATTGAAAATTCAGTTCAACATTATTTAATAGGCGCTTGGTAAAATCAAGCGACCATAAAAGATTATTGCCTGGTAGAAGCCCATCAAGCATAATATAACTAACAGTGGTATTAGTGGGGTAGTTAAATTTTATATTATTATACGTGAATTTTCCATTGATTGAACTGTTCTGTAATACATTATACTTTGATTCAAGGCTGATGGAATTGGAAAGAGATTCTTCGCCGCCATAAATTGGGCTGTTATTTTTTTTATCATAACGATAGCTTGTTAGCAAACGGAAAACGGTACGGTTTATAAAAACAAGTTGCGGTTCAACAGCATAAATATCCAGCTCATAATTTCGATTGGAGAAATTGGTGTTTTGTGTAAACAGAGCATTTAAACCTTTTTTAGAAAGAATATTAAACGTAAAAGATGGGCTGATGATCCATCTCATTTTAAGCAACCAATCGTTGAGTTTGCGACTTTCATAGCCATATGTAAGCAAGGCCTTGCCATTGTTTTGCAGGTTGCTTAAATCAATACCCCAATTGCTTGAAAACCGATTAAATGAAATAGTATTTGATAGTGAAGTGCTTAAGGTTAGTAAGGCCGTATCAACAATACCATATTTAAATGGATTAAATTCAAAGTCCCCTTTTGCAATTGATTTCTTACTTTTTTGCATTGATGTTTGCCAGTTGAATTTTGAAGCAAAACGGGCTAATCCTTTTGCATTCACATTATTGATTACCGCTTTTGGATTAAATGTAAAAATGTAATTAAGCGTAGTATAATTTGACTTCACAAATTGATTGGTAGGGATAAATATGCGGATAAATTTTGCCTGGTCCTGGAACAAGGCGGTTTCAAATTCATTTAATTGCTGAATATTATCGTTGTTATAATCTATCCATGTAAATTCACCCTGGCCGGAAGGAACTTCGAGGTAAGCGAAATCTCTTTTCTGCTCCTGACCTGTTCCTAATTCATACAATACGTTGCCGGTTACAAATCCTTTCCATTCATTGATCAAATATTCCGCACGGCCTAAAATGGTTTTATCTCTTTTTTGTTTGGAAACCGTTTCATCATATACATCCAGTCGCCTGAATGTGGTATTAAATAATAGTTGGTGACGTGGACTTTTTAATAACTCAGCCTGGAGATTTATATTATAACTCCTGTCTCCTTTTACTAATCCCTTTCCAAAAGGATATTTGTCGGCACGGGTAAAAAAACTAATTCCATACTTATTCTTTTTTGTTTCATCTGTTTTTACATATGCAGTATAGGTATCAAATGAAAAGCTGTTGAAAGTGATGCTGTCGGTACGTTGATTCTTTACTTCATTTTTTTCCAGCGCATACCGCAGGCCAACCCGCATAGCAGCCAACTTCTTCAATTGCTTGCTTACATCAATTACGGGACGTATAAAACTACCTTTTTCTATACTGTTTGTAAAATTGGTGATGGCAAACTGGTTATTAAACGTCCAGCCGGATTTTATCAGGCTATGCTGCACAATGTTTTGATAGCCTTTGTAATTATCGCTTCGCTGATAGGTCATTAATTGGTAATTGAAAGTATGAGCCAGTTTATCTTTCAAGCCTGTCGAAAAACGAAAGATATGTTCCTTGGCAGGTTGTAATAAAATAGGTAATCCCCACTCCCGTGTAAACTCCACGTAGCGCAAACGTTCAATTGGTCGAAACTTTGACTGCACATATTCATAATCAAAATTGGAAGTTAATTCAAGAGCCCTTGAGGGCTTTAGGATTATTTTATTTACATATTGGAGGCGCCC
>JALZIY010000112.1 GCA_030860085.1 Bacteroidota bacterium
CAGGATCTATTGAAAAGCTGTTTTTAATTGGTGCCGGTTGTGGCGTAAAGGGTCCGGTTGGTGAAGAACCGGTTGCGACACCAATCCTAAAAATGCCCTCGTGATCTTTTGCCGGAAAAAAGAAATAGTACTTGCCATCTTTATAAGCGGCATCGGGTGCCCACATTTGTCGTTCAGCCCAAGCTACATCTTTCACGTGCAGTGCCACACCATGATCTGTTACTTGTCCATCGGGACGATCCAGTGATAAAACATGATAATCCTCCATGGCAAAATGACTACCCAGGTCATCGAAGGGAATACCTGATTCAATATCATGCGAGGGATAGATATATATTTTTCCATCAAATAAATGAGCAGATGGATCGGCTGTATACATATGTGTAACCAGCGGTTGTGATATCGCATTTTTGTTCAGTTCGTCAAAGTCGATTTGGTCTATCGGGTCTTCAGGCATAGTTTTATTTTTGTGAATTATTAATGAGCCACAAAGACACAAAGGCTCTAAGTTGCACAAAGTTTTTGTGTCACATCGTGCCTTGGTGTCTTGATAGCAATAACTCATGCTCTTCTTTCTTTCAAATCACGCTCAATTTTTACTTCCATTTTCTTATTTATTTTATAAAAGAAAAGAAGTGCTGCACCAATCAAAAATGGAATTGACGGGAACACACTCACCAGCAATTTGGTTCCGTTTATCGCAGAAGCGGTTTGCACTGCGTCGCTATTCGGTACATAATCAAAGAAACCCAGTATCCACGTGAGCAAGGCAGCACCAACGCTCAATCCCACTTTTAATCCTACCATCATTGCAGAGAAAATGATAGCCGTTGCCCTTCGATTATTTTTCCATTCGCTATAGTCTGCTACATCAGCGATCATAGCCCACAGCAAGGGTATGGTAACGCCATAAGAAAAGCCGTGTAAAATTTGTGAGCCATACATCAATGCGACGGATTGGGGAGGAAATAAATAGAAGGCGAGTATGAATAAAGTCGAAATAACCAGTGCTATTCCAAACACATCTCTTTTACCATATTTATCTGCCAGCGGCTTCGATAATGTAATACCAATTATCATGAAAATAATACCGCCGGCATTGAACAAACCAAAGCCAGCCGACACAGGGTCTTCACCAAAGAAGTTTACTCCAACTCCGGAAAGAAAATTTAGGATGGGACTTACAAAGCTGGTCAGACTTTCTTTATCTACATAATTTTTGAAATAGTACACGTAAGACCCACCCTTCATTGCCAATGTTACAAACACAAGAGTGGTAAGTACCAACATAATAATCCAAGGCCTGTTTTTAAACAAATCACCTAAGTCTTCTTTTATACTTGATTTCTGTTCAGGCTTTGGAACAATTCGCTCTCTTGTAGTGAAAAAAGTTATCAGCAGCATTGCGGTTCCGATAATTGCCAGCCACGTCATCACCTTTTCTATACCAACTGCTTTGTCGCCGCCACCTGCAGTTTCAATAATCGGTAACATAAACACCTGCACAAAAAACTGAGCAAACATTACAGCCACAAAACGATACGCTGACATACTGTTGCGTTCTTTCATGTCGCCGGTAATAACGCCACTCAATGCAGAATAGGGAAGATTATTAGCTGCATATAATAACAAGAGCAAGGTGTACGTAACAACAGCATAAATCACTTTGCCTTTGTAAGAAAAATCAGGTGTACTGAAAGCCAGCAAGGCAACAACGCCAAGTGGAATAGCGGTGAATAAAATCCATGGTCTGAATTTGCCCCAACGAGAAACTGTTCTGTCCGCAATGGCGCCGATGATTGGATTGAATGCAAAAGCTGCAACCAATCCTACGATCAACATAATAGCGGATGCGTGGTTGGTATCCAGTTTATAAATGTCCGTGTAAAAGTAGGCGAGGTAAGTAATGAGTGTTTGAAACACAAGATTGGCAGCCAGGTCGCCAAGACTGTAACCAACCTTTTCTGTTACAGATAACTTTTCTGAGCTTATTTGTTTTTTTGACGGGCTTGATGTTTCATCTACAGATAAATTCGGTGAGCCTGTTTGCATGTTAATTGAATTTATAGTGGAGTCGCTGTTGTTGTGTTAGAATACTTTTTTATCTGTACTGCCTGTTTTTGTTTCTATCACCCGGTAAAAAGCTGGCTTGGGTTTGAACTGCCTGTCGAACAGCAACGGGTAATTGGTGCGGCCACGAATTGGCCAGTCGTTTAACCATGATTGGCTATCATTAACACCCCAAAATGTAACGCGGCTAATTTTGTCTTTGTGTTTTAAAAAAAGTTTAAATAAAGCTTCATAACTATTCGTAAGTTTTACCTGCATTGAATCGGGTAAGCTGGCCGCATAGGGATTCATTTTTTCATTATAGGCTCCTGTTTGATTTACATGGGCACCACTGATTTCGCGGGGATGTTGCAATACGCCTAAATCAAGCTCCGTGAACATAACTTCAATGCCAAGAGCCGAAAATTCCAGAATGCTTTCTTCAATTTCTTTCAGTGGCACATTGTAAGCTCTCCAGTGTCCCTGGATACCAACGCCGTCTATGCGTACACCAGCCGCCTGTATTTGTTTGATCAGTCGAATGGTACCAGCTCTTTTTTTGGGTTCTTCAATGTTATAATCATTGTAATAAAGTTTTGTGTTTGGCGCTGCTTTTTGTGCCAGGCGGAAAGCTTCTACCACAAAGTTTTCACCAAGCTTTTCCAAAAAAATGGAGTTGCGCATAGTGCCGTCTTCTTCCAATGCTTCGTTTACTACATCCCACGAATAAACTTTACCATCATACCTGCCGGCAATGGTGTTGATGTGGTCGGTAAAAAACCGACGCACAGAATCTGCATCTTTCATGTTGCGCACAAACTGTGGCAACTGGCTATGCCATATTAAGGTGTGGGCATTAACCTGCATGTTGTGTTTTTTAGCATACGCAACAAGTTTATCTGCAAGGTCAAAGTTGTACTTGTTCCATTCCGGGTGAATCTCTTCTGCTTTCATAATATTTTCTGGAGTAACAGCATTGAATTGCTGTGGCACGAGTGCGGCAGCACCGGGATCTTTTTCTTCAATCTGCTCCGTATTTAAGGCAGTGCCAATTGCAAAATCGTCCTTAAAGATTTCCTTGAGAGAAGGTATGCCTGTTGAACCTGTTGTTTTTCTATGGATGGAACATGCGGCCAGCAGAATGCCTATGATGAGGAGCAGGAAGACCGATGATTTATATTTCATTTTAATCATATTTTTAAAATAGTTCCAGTTTTGAATTTTTTTAATAATCCATTCAACACTCGTTATAAATATTTTCACTCACCCATTTTTACAAGCAGCCAACCGTTGTTTAAACCGTAGCTGAAAAAAATAGTTTGCCACCTAAGTTCCCCCACCGGGGGACAGGGGGCTTCAAAACCCAATAGAATTTCCTCCATCTACTGGCAGCACCACACCTGTTATATATTTTGCTGCATCCGATGCAAGAAAAACAGCAGCATCACCTATATCCGATGGTTGACCCATTTCACCCATAGGCGTTCTTCCCATTACTTTTGCTTTTCTTGCGGGATCATTGTTTAATGCTCTTGCCGACATATCGGTAGCAATGAAACCCGGTGCTATGCAATTCACTCTAATTCCTTTTGGCGAAAGCTCTGTTGCCATAGCTCGTGTCATTCCTTCAATAGCAGATTTCGAAGCGGTATATGCAATCACTTTTGGAATTCCATATTGTGAAGCCATTGAACTAATGTTGATAATGCTTCCTTTTGTTCTTTTTTCCAGCATGCACTTTACTACCTCTCGTGATAAAGCGAAGACAGCAGTGACGTTAGTTAGAAGAATGCGTTGAAAATCTTCATCTGTTACTTCTGTAAATTCTTTCTTCATGTTTATGCCTGCATTGTTTACCAGCACATCTATTTGTCCATGTCTCTGAACAACTCCATTAATTAATGTTGGTATTGTAGTTAGATCATTCAGGTCGCATACTGCAGCTTCACATAACTCTCCTAATTTTTCTTTAGCAGCCGCAAGCTTTTGCTCATCTCTTCCAACGATGATTGTATAGATATTGTTCTGAACAAACTTTTCTGCAATGGCCAATCCAATTCCTGAACCACCTCCTGTTACAATTGCTATTTTTTTCTGTGGTGTTGACATAGCACTTAATTATTTCCTCCAATGCCAGGAGCAAAAGGGAACGTTAGTGATTGATAATACTGCAGTGATTTATCAGGCTTTTCATAACCAGCAGGGATAGGCATCTTAGAGAAAGTTTGAAAGTAAAGCAAGCAGGCATTGCGCCACCAGATTGCTTCCTTTACCTGGATATTCAACAACATCTGCACCTGGTTGAAACGTTCATCGTCAATCAACCCTTGTAAGGAATTCCATTGCTGTTTGATGGCTTTGATAGAATCAACTCCGGAATAATATTTATAACAGAGCTCTTCCCAAAGAGTTCTTCCGGAGTTCATTTTGAAATTCCAGCGCACATGATGAAACCAAAGAAGGTAATCTTCAGGACATGAAGTAATATCTTCAAACTGCTTACGCACTTCCGGTGCATATTGCATTAAAGCATTACTACCTTTTGCAGTTCTGTCAAATCCCAAACCTGTGCTATCAGCACGATGATAATAAACGGGGTTCCAGTCATCTCTTCCAGCATTATCAACCCAGGGCGCCGGTCCATAATGATGACTTGTTCCCATAATGTGATGCAGACCAAGCGGTGTCATATAATTCACCATTGCCTGGTGAGACGAGACCATTATTTTTTTTGTTTGGTCAACAAATCTTTTGTTGTTGGTGAAAGTTTGTTTGATCCATTCATCGGCTATTTGTAATGAAGTAAGATTATGATTCCAGGCCAATCTTCCGAAAGCATACCAGTTTGCCTGTCCAAACGGATGATGTGTCCAGTTTCTTTCGTTGCCAACGTTGGAAACACCAGCTACTCCGGTAATTGGATACTTATGTAAGCTGCCATCAATCACCTTTGAAACGTAACTGCCTTTACCGTTCTGGTATGTATCTGCATGGAGTACTTCCTTAAACATTGGGGCTTCATACACAAGGTGCGTGCCCTGTCCAAGATATTCTTGTGTAATTTGAAACTCCATTATCAAAGGTGTTTTTGGCATAGCGCCAAAGAGAGGCGAGAAAGGTTCCCTTGGCTGAAAATCAATGGGTCCATTTTTTACCTGCACTAAAACGTTTTTTCTAAATTTCCCATCAAGCGGTTTGAATTCATTGTATGCTTGTTTGAAGCGATCTTCAGGCGTTTCATTGCTATACACAAATGCACGCCACATAATTAATCCATCATGCGGAGCAACAACATCTGCTAACATGTTAGCTCCATCGGCATGCGATCTGCCATAGTTCTGCGGGCCTGGTTGACCTTCACTATTTGCTTTTACAAGGAAACCTCCAAAGTCGGGAATGAGTTGATATATTTCATCGCCTTTTTTCTTCCACCAATTTTGGACTTCAGTGTTTAATGGGTCAGCGGTCTTTAATCCACCGATTTCCATGGGTGCACTAAAGCGGGCTGTTAGGTAAACTTTTATTCCATAAAGACGAAAAACGTCGGCTAAGGCTTTTACTTTTTGCAGATAATCGCTGGTAAGAACAAGTGCATTCGCATTCACATTGGTGAGCACAGTTCCGTTAATTCCGATAGATGCATTGGCCCGCGCATAATCAATGTAGCGTTGGTCGATGTAGCCAGGAAGTGTATGCCAGTTCCAGATGGAGATGCCGGCATACCCACGTTCAACAGTTCTGTTTAAATTATCCCAATGATTTAAAATGCGGTTATGGATTCGGGGAACACTGGTAACTAAGAAATGCTTTTGCTGAACGTTTTGATGCGTTTGTATTAATCTAAGAAAATGAAATACACCGTATAAAATGCCAATATCTGTATTGGCGGTCAGCATAATTATTTTCTCGTTAGGATTGAAAGTAAATATGGTAAAACCTTCCTGTCCCAATTCTTCATAGTTTACTGTTATTTCTCTCTGTTGGCGAGGTTTTGTTAAAACAACTATGCAGCGAGAAGTAGGTTTTTTTGCTTCAATGATTTTCTTTCCCAGAAGTCCTTCAAGGCCTCTGATAAATTCATTTTTCGCTACAGTGAGTGTAGGAGAATTGTTTTCAAAATAAATAGAGCTGATTTGGTTTCTATACTGCTGAAGTACTGAACTATTTTGAATCCTATCATACCTCAGCCAAAGCCTGTAGCCATCTTCTGCATGACAGCAAAAGCTACTAATGACAAAATACAGAACGAGAAATCTTTTCATATATCAAACTAAAAACTAACTCCTTTTTTGAGGGAAGATTTTCGAATAATAAGCTCAGAACGTACAATTATGGTATTTGTCTGGTGGATATTGGAGATGCCCTGTAAATGGTTAATAAGATTTCTGCCAACTATTTGGCCCATATCAAGACCGGGATAATTAATAGTAGTCAATGCTGGTTCTATAAGATGTCCAATAGCATCATTATTGAAGCCAACGATAGCAACATCTTCCGGGATACGAATGTCATTTTCTTTTAAAGTCCTCATCACTACTGCTGCCACAAAATCATTTGTGATAAAAATTCCATCAGGCAATGGATCCATCTTTAAAATCTTTAAAGCAGATTCAATTGAAGCCTGCTCACTTAAATCCTGGATTAATAAAAGGCCTTCATCAAAAGTAATTTGGTTATCAAATAGTGCATCCTGATAACCTTTGAATCTTTGTGAGTAAACGTTTCTTTTAAGGCTGGATGTAATATGCGCAATCCTTTTACAACCTTGTTCTATGAGGTGTGATGTTGCCTGGTAACCACATTTCCTATTATCTATTATTACTGTAGTATTATTGGCATCCTGTTCAACCCGGTCGAAAAAAATTATAGGAATTCCTTTGTCAGTAAATGGTTTGAAATGATCAAGGTCGGTTGTATCGAATGAAAGAGAAGCAATTAATCCATCCACACGTTTATGAAACAGATTTTTGGCATTCGCTGCTTCTTTTTTATAACTTTCTGAAGAGTGAGCAATTATAATATCATATCCTGCTTCGGTGGTGACTTTTTCAATGCCAGCCAAAACAGATGTAATGAAGTTACTGTTCAATTCATGTAAAATAATTCCAATCGTTTTTGTTTGTTGTTGCCTAAGATTGCGGGCAAAATTATTAGATCTGTACCCCATCTCATCCACCAAATCAAAAATTTTCTTCTTTGTTTTTTTACTAATACCGGGGTGATCCTGTAATCCCCTGCTTACCGTAGCCGGAGAGATGTTTAATCTACTTGCTATATCATAAATAGTGGTTTCCTTTTCTTTGGCCATACAATCGTTTACATAATGACGAATAAAGCTAATTAAAATTGCTTTTTCTAAAAAATTTATGTAATCGGTTGCATAATCTAATTTTATCCTACATTAGTACCAAATTCTGTATTTGCTAAACCGATTTGGTTATGCTGCTATTATCACTTAAACCGATTGCGTTTTAGCATCTTCCGGATAAATAATATTACGCACCGTGTATCAAGATTGTATGGCATAGTTCATTTACAAAAAATGAAAAGTTGAAAACTGAAATCAGATATTATATAGCAGTAATTTCCATAGCGGTATTATTAGGCGCTTGTAAAAAGAATGACTCCGATACCGCTCCCCCGCCTCCGCCCACGCCTCCTTCTACAACCGACACTACTGGTCCTTTAAAATCTGCTACAACTATTCCCATAGGCTTTGCCGTTAGTTATAACGCTTTTTTGAATAATAGCACTTATCGTTCAGTGGTAGTAAGGGAAGTGTCCAGTGTTACATTCGAAAATGAGATGAAGCATAATACTATTGTACAGAATAATGGCTCATATAATTTTGCAACAGCAGATGCCTTTGTTAATGCAGCAACATCTGCAGGACTTACTGTATTCGGACATGTTCTTGGATGGCACAGCCAACAAAATGCTACTTATTTAAAAAACTATGCTGGCTTAACCTCTTCCACAGGACCTGAATTGATATCTAACGGTGGTTTCGAAAATGGATTAACAGGATGGACAATCTTAAATACAAGCGGTGCAACTATTACTGCCAATAATACTGTATCGGAGACGCGTACAGGAACCGGGTCAATGAAAGTTGTTAACCCTACAGCTAATACTGGTAATCAATGGATGGTGCAGGTTTCAAGTACACCTTTTGCAACAACACCTGGAAAACAATATGCAGTATCATATTGGGCGAAGGCTTCATCTCCCGGCGGCTCTATACGATTATCTACAGGGCCTACTGCTGCGCAATACCAGGGTGATCAATCTATTGGAACATCTTATCAATTAGTGTCATGGACATTTACTGCAACTTTAAACTCCACCACATTTTTATTCGATATGGGGCAGGTGGCAAATACTTATTATATTGATGATGCAAGTGTGAAAGAAGTAGTTGCTGCGCCGGGCGGCCAGGTTGCTGTAAAATTGGATGAGGCTTTAGGTAGCTGGATTACTGCAATTGTTTCCCGGTATGCGGGAAAGGTAAAAGCATGGGATGTGATCAATGAATTGTTTACAGAAAATGGAAACATTCGTAACAATATCAATACGTCTTCTACAGCTTCCGATATATTTGTTTGGTCTCATTATTTGGGAAGAGATTTCGCTGTAAAAGCTTTTAATTACGCTAAAGCTGCTGATCCGAATGCGCTTTTATTTATCAATGATTATAATCTGGAATCGTCTCAAAAAATAGACTCGTTAGTTGCTTATGTCAAAGAGCTGCAAAATAAAGGAGTTAAAATAGATGGTGTCGGCACCCAGATGCATATAAGCATCAATACATCTAATACTGCTATAGATAATATGTTTCAAAAACTTGCAGGTACCGGTTTAAAAGTAAGGATTTCGGAATTAGACATAAGAATCAATCCTACTGACAGAGCAGATTTTATTTTTACACCTGCAGAAGCTGCAACCCAGGCTGCAAAATATAAATATGTTGTTTCCTCATATTTGCGCAATGTGCCTGTTACACAGCAACATGGTATTACTTTCTGGGGAGTAGATGATGCATCAAGCTGGATTGTAACCTTTATGAAGAAAAATGATTTTCCATTATTGTTTGATAAAAATTTTGAAAAGAAGCCAGCGTATACAAGTGTTATACTGGCGCTCAGGGGAAAATAGGAAAATGAATTTAAAATGGATAAAAAAGCTGAACGATTTCTAAGCAAGCAATAGGTAAACGGAGGGATGATTCTTCATCCTTATTTCATGCTACTGTTCAAAACAATATTTGCTTAACTGATTAGTGCATTACTCATTTAGTAACTTAGACCTTAACAGATGTTATTATTAGGTATTGATCTCGGCACATCTTCTATCAAAGTTTCCATTGTGGATGCGGCAACAAATTTCTGCATTGCTTCTACCCAATATCCGGAAACTGAAGTTGATATCATTTCTGTTCAACACGGCTGGGCTGAGCAAAGTCCTGATCTGTGGTGGGAGCATGTAAAACAGGCTGTCTTGAAATGTAATTCCTCAAATCTTTATAATCCTTTAGACATAGCAGCCATAGGAATTGCCTATCAAATGCATGGTTTAGTGCTGGTTGACAATGAACAAAAAGTCTTGCGTAATTCCATCATTTGGTGTGATGGCCGTGCAGTCAACATCGGGGAGAGGGCTTTTTCAGAAATAGGTGAAGAGAAATGTTTATCTCACCTGCTCAATTCCCCCGGCAATTTCACTGCAAGTAAACTTGCATGGGTCAAAGAAAATGAACCTGAAATTTATGACCGGATAGATAAAATAATGCTGCCTGGTGATTTCATAAGTATGAAATTTTCCGGAGAAACCACTACTACAATTTCTGCTTTATCTGAAGGAATATTTTGGGATTTTAAAAATCATAGCTTGTCAAAGGATGTCCTTAGCTTATTTGGTTTCTCTGAATCTTTCATTCCCAAAATACAACCACTGTTTTCTTCTCACGGATATTTAAGAGAAACCGTAGCGACAAGGTTAGGATTGAAAGCTGGCATTCCCATCACATATAAAGCCGGTGACCAGTTAAACAATGCTTTTTCTCTTAACGTTTTAGAACCAGGAGAAGTTGCAGCAACTGCGGGTACATCTGGTGTAATTTATGGAGTAAGTGATCATGCAGGTTATGATCCGCAGTCACGCATAAACAGCTTTGCCCATGTTAATCACCTCACCCCCGGCCCCTCTCCATCTCAGCTGGAGAGGGGAGACAGGGGTGAGGTCCGAATTGGTGTATTATTATGTATAAACGGAGCTGGAATTTTCAACCGCTGGACACGTAATCTCGTAGGCTCTCAATATAGCTATGATAGTTTAAACCAGAAGGCCTCTTCTATAGCGCCAGGTTCAGATGGTTTGTTCATGCTGCCTTTTGGAAATGGTGCAGAAAGAATGTTGAATAATAAAATAGTAGGATCGCATTTTCACAACCTGGATTTCAATGTTCATACATTCAAGCATATTGTACGTACCGCACAAGAGGGGATAGCTTTTGCCTTCAGGTATGGTATCGACATCATGCGTGAAAATGGAATGGCACCAACTGCAATAAGGGCAGGTAAAACTAATATGTTCTTAAGTGAAGTTTTTACGCAAACGTTTGTAAATGTAACGGGAGTTCCAGTGGAATTATATAAAACTGATGGTAGCATAGGAGCTGCTTTTGGTGCAGGCGTCGGCCTTGGCTATTTCGATCGGCCCTCAGCACCTTTCTTA
>JALZIY010000083.1 GCA_030860085.1 Bacteroidota bacterium
TCTATATTCTTTAAACGTAAATAAGAAGCATCTTCAACAAAAATGCTGGATTTCTTACTGCTTCCGTTATCATTAAAAGTGGCGCGGGGAATAGTGTTACTGGTGCCTTCACCTTTCCAGCTATCTAATACAAGAACACTGTGATTAAAAGGCCTGCTATCAAAATCTGTTATTTGTTTAGCATCGTTGTACCGGTCAACGCCACTTACTCCCTGGAATAACACAGAAAGATCTAAACCTTTATACCCGCCAGATAAATTTAAACCATAAGAAAGTTTTGGAATGGAGTTTCCAATGTAGTCGCGGTCGTTATCATTGATAATGCCGTCTCCATTTAAATCTTTAAATCTTATATCTCCGGGTTTATTTGGGGGATTGGTTGTTCCACTGAGATGTTTGGTTATCTCAGCCTGGTTTTGGTAAATACCTTCCATTACATAGCCATAATAAGAGTATAGCGGATGACCTACTTCTGTTTTTGAAACATCGCCAATAATACTTGGCAAATTAGGATGAAGCTTTTCAACCCTGTTCGTTACAGTGGCAATGTTGGCATTTACACTATAGTTGAAAACCTTGCCGCTGTTTCTTAAGTTTAGTGCAACCTCAATTCCTTTATTACTTACTTCGCCGGCATTAAGAATAGTTGGTGAAACATTACCGACCAGGGAAGGCAACGAAATTGGCAACAGGATATCAGAGGTTTTTTTATCAAAATAATCCACCGAGAGATAAAGTCTGTTACGTAGAACACCAATATCTAAACCAATATTACTTTGCGTTGTAGTCTCCCATTTTAGGTCAGGATTGCCATAACGTGAAATTAAAAACTGGTCCCCGGATCTTCTTAAGAGTGTCAGAAAAGCATAATTATCTATTTCCTGGTTTCCTAATTTTCCATAACTGGCTCTCAGTTTCAGGTCAGATAACCAACTGACATCATTCATAAAATCTTCATTAGAAATTTTCCAGCCTACCGAAACAGATGGAAAATAACCCCATTGATTATTTTCGGCAAACCTGGAAGAAGCATCTCCCCGGAAATTGGTGGTAATCATATATTTAGCATCGTACGAATAAGTAGCTGATCCAAATAAAGAGAATAAAGCCCACTCTGCTGCAGAACCACCATTATATAGATTTGCGGTTCCACCAAAGTCGATGTATTGAAAATTTCCACTTGTATAGTCAAATCTTTGCCTGGAGGCGCCGATTGAAGAAGATCGGTTGGTAATAAATTCGCTGCCCGCTAATGCACTAATTACATGCCTTTGAAAGCTCTTACTATAATTCAAAGTATTGTTCCATGTTATTGTTGTTTCCTGCCCCCTGTTTTCATCTAAACCATTAGGGCGGTTTTTACGTCCTAAACCTCTGTCGGCACCGCTTCCGCCACCATCATCATCCCCAAAATTTTCGTTGAATACTTTATTATGCGTGATGTTTAAATCAACACCTAAATTTGTTTTAAGTCGTAGTTCTTTACTTCGAAGAAAAGCGTACTCTGCATAAATATTTCCGAAGGTTTTTAAGTTGCTTCTTT
The DNA here is from genome assembly GCA_030860085.1 of Bacteroidota bacterium. GTDB lineage: Bacteria > Bacteroidota > Bacteroidia > Chitinophagales > Chitinophagaceae > Flavisolibacter. Next base: position 1,544 of record JALZIY010000083.1, read on the forward strand.
TATCGTTTGTAAAATAAGCGAGGGCAACGGGGTTGCTACTAAACTCATAAATATTTTTGCTGTTATCCCAGGGTTTGGTGTAAAATGGTAAGTCGGTAAAAGGATCTCTTTCACTGTAAGTGGGATCGCTCTTGTCTTTGTAAACAGGTATAATAGGGGGTCGTATTAAGGCATGACGAATAATGCCAGGTGCATCGCCTTTTGATGAAAGCTTGTCTTGCTCTGCCGATGAAAACAGAAGGTTAGTGCCAATGGTTAAACGATCAGTTAAGTTGGTATTAATATTGGTTCTGAAATTAAGGCGCTTATATCCGTCGTTATTATAAATCACAATTCCATCCTGCTTGTAATAGCCGGCCGACAGCAGGTATTGTATTTTATCTGCACCGCCACTTGCTGTCACCTGCAGGTTTTGGGAGTTTCCTAACTCAAACAATTCGTCCAGCCAATCAGTATTTGCTACTGCTCTGTTTCTATTTGCCGTGTATGGATTTGTACCAGTATAACCAGAGTTGTTCCAGGCTTCCTCAACCTTAGTTAGGTATTGGGATGCATTCAACATCGTTGGAAGATTAGTAACTCTCTGAACGCCGTTGTAGTAATTAATATCAACATTTGTTTTCCCTTTTCTTCCGCTTTTAGTAGTGATCACAATTACACCCGCAGAAGCTCTTGAACCATAAATAGAGGCAGCAGAGGCATCTTTAAGTACGGTCATGGACAAAATATCGGCCGGGGTTAAAAAAGAAATATCGCGTGATGGTATTCCATCTATAATAAATAGCGGGCTATTGTTACCAATAGTTCCTTCGCCCCGGATGCGAATGTTTATTTGATCGCCGGGTGCTCCGGTGCTTTGCGATACCTGCACGCCGGCAACCTGTCCCTGTAAAGACTGGGCTACATCGGACACTCTCCTTTGCTCCAGGTCGCTCATATTTACAGATGAAACAGCCCCGGTTATCGTTGCCCTTTTTTGGGTACTGTAACCAACCACCACTACGTCCTGTAAGCTTCCTGATGCTTCTACTAAAGAAACCGTAACTGCAGAAGCGGAAGAAATGTCAACCGTTTGTGTCTCGAGACCAATGTGACTAATTTGTAATTGCCTGACATTGGCAGAAACGGTCAGAGAAAAACTACCATCTGCACTTGTTCGGGTTCCTGCTTTTTCACCCACTGCAGTAACGGATGCATCTGCTACAGGGCTTCCATCTTTTGAGTTAGTAACTGTTCCTGTAATTGTTCGTTGCTGTGCCATGATTTGCAAAAAGCACAATAGCATTAATAGTAAACTGAGTAAAATTTTCTGTTTCATTAGCAATAGTTTATTTATTTGAAGGGAAGTTCTTTTGAATTCCGTAAGGTAAGTTAATAAATGGATTTCTATCGTTTTAAAAGGATGCGTTGCGTAAAGTTTAGTTTTTGTAATGGCAACCAAACCAACCTATTACTGGAAATAAAGTTTCTAAAAAAATCAAAACGGACCCTTTGCATTTATTTTATCAGCACTTTTTGCCCTGCCTGGCATTTCACCTCTTTTGTTATGCTTCGCAGTTTTTTTCCCATTGACACGATCATACCAATCCGGGGTTAAATCAGAAGGTTCTGTATCCCCTGTTTCTTTTTGCCATTTGGCTAATACCTGTTTTAAACCAATTAGTATTGATGTGTATTTCTTACTGCCTGCAAGGTTATTAGCCTGCTCTTTATCTTTCTGCACGGCAAATAATTCTTCTGCAGGTCTTGGTGTAAGTAGAATATCTTTTTGTATGACCGTTAATGTTCCTTTTGACTCAGCCTCTCTAAGCGCTTTGAATGAAGGACTTTCTACAGCATCCAAAGGCCCCTGGTTAGCAAATTCAGGACGCCGGTTAAGGAT
>JALZIY010000118.1 GCA_030860085.1 Bacteroidota bacterium
GAAATAAATCTTGGTTATACGATTCAAAAAAATAACCTCGGCTGTCTTCAAAAACAGCAGGTTCAATTATAATTAATCCGGGTATATGACAGGTATTAAAAGGCATATTAAAAACTCCAATATTGCCGGGTTTTTACCCTTGCTCTAAACACTCCTTTCAGATCTGCAATTAACGCATGGGATTTTGTTATAGAAGAAAAATATGCATCATCAAAAGCAGCATAAGGCTCGTGACAAACAGTAATGATCACAGCATCGTAATCTTTTCCGATGTCTTTTAAACCAAAGCCATATTCATGCTTTAACTCATCAGAATCCGCATAAGGATCATGTACATCAACATTCAGATAATAAGATTGGAGTTCTTTTACCACATCTGCAACTTTTGAATTGCGTATATCACTTACATTTTCTTTAAAGGTTGCGCCCATCACTAATACCCTGGCCGATTTTACATCACTAACCTGCTTAATAATGTGTTGTAATACTTTCCGGGCCAGGTACATGGACATACTATCATTAATATACCTGCCTGCTAAAATCACTCTTGAATTATAGCCTAATTCATTTGCTTTATAGGTAAGATAATATGGATCTACGCCAATGCAATGTCCACCAACTAAGCCAGGTTGAAATTTTAAAAAGTTCCATTTTGTACCGGCAGCTTCTAATACCTCGTACGTATTGATCCCCATCCTATCAAAAATAATAGAAAGCTCATTCATTAATGCAATGTTCAGATCTCTTTGTGTATTCTCAATAATTTTAGCTGCTTCTGCAACTTTAATGGAAGAAGCACGGTGTACGCCAGCATCAACGACTAATTCATACACATTTGCTATTTCTTCCAACGATTCTGTATCGCAGCCAGAGACAACTTTTACAATAGTCCGTATCGTATGTTTTTTATCACCTGGATTAATACGTTCCGGCGAATAGCCGGATTTGAAATCCATAATGTTCTTTAATCCGGATAAATTTTCAATAATAGGCAAACAATCTTCTTCCGTACAACCAGGGTAAACGGTTGATTCAAAAACTACATAATCGCCTTTCTTAATTACTTTACCAATGGTTTCTGATGCTTTTTTAACAGGAGTTAAATCTGGTACTTTATGCTCATCAACCGGTGTAGGTACAGCTACTATAAAAAAATTTGCCTGACGTAAAATTTCTAATGAATTGGTGAATGTAATATCACAACCTTCAAAAGCTTCCTTTTTCAATTCATTACTTGGGTCGACGCATTGCTTCATCATTTCTACCCGCTTTTCATTTATATCAAAGCCGATTACAGAGAGTTGTTTCGCAAATTCCAATGCGATGGGTAAGCCTACATATCCTAAACCAATTACACCCAGCTTTGCCTTTTTATCAAGTAATTCCTGGTACATTTTTTCAACACTTTTTCTTTTAACGAACTTTTTTTAAAAATTCTTTTGGTAGTTTATGCCATTCCTCCGGCGGTAGTGATTTAAAATAATCATATGTGATCTTTAAACCCTCTTTACGGCTCATTGTTGGTTGCCAGTCTAAAAGCGTTTTTGCTTTTGTTATATCGGGCTTTCGTTGTTTGGGATCATCAGCAGGTAGTGGCATAAAAATAATTTTTACACCATGACCCGTTAGCTCCAATATTTCCTCTGCAAATTCCTTCAGTGTAATTTCATCTGGATTACCAATATTAACCGGCAAATGATATTTACTAAATAACAAACGATAAATACCTTCAACCAAATCATCAACATAACAAAAAGAACGGGTTTGAGACCCATCGCCAAATACGGTAATATCCTCACCACGCAAGGCTTGCCCAATAAAAGCAGGCAATGCTCTGCCATCATTCAACCTCATTCTTGGGCCATAGGTATTAAAAATGCGAACGATTCTTGTATCAACAGCATGAAAAGTATGATAGGCCATGGTGATCGATTCCATGTATCGTTTGGCTTCATCATAAACACCTCGGGGTCCCACCGGGTTTACATTACCCCAATATTCTTCTGTTTGCGGATGCACCAATGGATCACCATACACTTCACTGGTAGAAGCTACCAACATCCTGGCGCCTTTTGATTTAGCTAAACCTAAACAATTGTGAGTACCCATTGCACCAACTTTCAATGTTTGAATAGGGATTTTTAAATAATCTATCGGACTGGCAGGTGAGGCAAAATGAAGTATATAATCTAAATCCCCTGGTATGTTTATAAACTTGGTTACGTCGTGATGATAAAATTCAAAATTGGGGAGCTTAAATAATTGTTCTATGTTTTTAAGATCGCCTGTAATTAAATTATCCATCGCAATGACTTGATAATCTTCTTTAATAAACCGATCGCATAAATGTGATCCTAAAAAACCGGCGGCACCGGTGATCAATACTTTTTTTTGTGGCATTATACAGATGCGTTTAATTTAGTGGAAGATAGACGGCCAATGCTTTCGTAATAAAAACCAAGTTCTTTTATAGCCATAATATCAAAAAGATTCCTGCCATCAAAAATAACTTTGCTTTTTAAGTTGGAAACTATCCGTAAAAAATCCGGCGTTCTAAACTCGTTCCATTCTGTTGCAATTACTAAAGCATCAGCACCTTTCAGTGCATCATACTGACTTTCTGCATAATTAATTTTATCGCCGATGGCATTCTTTACATTAGCCATTGCCTCAGGGTCAAAAGCTGTCACCGTCGCTCCTTCCTTTATTAATGCCTCTATTATATAAAGAGCAGGTGCTTCGCGTATATCATCGGTATTTGGTTTAAACGCTAATCCCCACAGTGCAAAATGTTTGCCTCTCAGATCATTTTTATAATAGGCTTTAATCTTTGGAACAAGATGCAGCTTTTGCTTTTCATTTACATCCATCACCGCATTTAATATCCGGAAATCGTATTTCACTTCTGAAGATGATCTAACCAATGCCTGTACATCTTTTGGAAAACAGCTTCCACCATACCCAATACCTGGAAACAAAAAGCGTTTGCCTATACGATCATCACTGCCAATGCCACGGCGTACCATATCAACATCAGCATCAAGCCTTTCACACAATTGTGCGATCTCATTCATAAAAGAGATCTTGGTAGCTAAAAAGGAGTTCGCAGCATACTTCGTTAATTCGGCGGAACGTTCATCCATAAAAATCACCGGATTTCCTTGTCGTACGAATGGGGCATATAATTCATTCATCAATTTTATAGCTCTTTCCGATTGCGTTCCAATAACCACACGGTCGGGTTTCATAAAATCTTCCACTGCTACACCTTCGCGTAGAAACTCCGGGTTACTAACCACATCAAATTCATCGCTATAATTTTTAATAATAGCATTACGTACTTTTTCTGCAGTGCCTACAGGCACTGTACTTTTATTAATAATGATCTTATAACCTGTTAGCAGCTTACCGATATTTTCTGCGACACTCAATACATATTTAAGATCGGCGGAGCCGTCTTCTCCCGCTGGAGTTGGCAAGGCAAGAAATATGATCGCCGCCTCTTTTATACCTGCTGCCAGATCTTTCGTAAACTGAAGCCTTTCTTCCTTTATGTTTCGCTGAAATAGCTTTTCTAATCCCGGTTCATAGATGGTTATTTGTCCACCTGCGAGTCTTTTTACTTTATTTTCATCTATATCTACACAAATAACTGTATTTCCTGTTTCGGCAAAACAAGTGCCCGTTACTAAACCAACATAACCGGTACCAACAACTGCAATTTTCATTTGTACTTAAATTAATTGAAGAATTTTAAAACGCTTGAGCTGATATAATGCAATTGTTCCTCTTCCATTTCTGTGTGAATAGGCAGTGAAATAACCCGCTCTGTTAACCAATCTGTAACAGGTAAGTTTATATCGCCTGATTTAAATGAAGCAAACATTTTCTGTCGATGTGCAGCTACAGGGTAATAGATCATTGAGGGTATCTTAAGTTGCGCAAGATAATCATGTAATCCGGCTCTGTCAATACCTTCTAACACTAAAGTATATTGATGAAAAACATGTTTACAATAATTCGCCCTGTACGGTGCAATAATTTTTGGATTTCCTGAAAAAGCCCTGTCATAATAATCCGCTACTTTTCTACGCGATTCAATATAACTATCCAGGTATTTTAACTTAACTCCTAAAACCGCAGCCTGAATGGTATCCAGCCGGCTGTTGCAACCCACTATATCATGATAATATTTTTTGCTTTGCCCATGATTGGCGACCATTTTTAGTGTTGTTGCTAACCCATCATCATTGGTTGTAATTGCACCACCATCTCCAAAGCATCCTAAGTTTTTAGAAGGGAAGAACGAAGTGCCGCTAACTGTTCCGATGGAACCGGTTTTTTTTGTACTGCCATCTGAAAAATAATAATCGCTACCAATGGCCTGGGCGTTATCCTCAATTACATATAAATTATTTGCAGCAGCAATTTTCATGATCTCTTCTATGTTGGCTGCGTGTCCATATAAATGAACAGGCACTATAGCTTTCGTTTTAGGAGTAATGGCTTTTTGCAAAGCTCCAACGTCCATACAATAAGTTTTTGGATCAACATCAACAAACACAGGCTTCAAGCGCAATAATGCAATTACTTCTGTTGTAGCTATATAAGTGAAGGAAGGAGAAATTACTTCATCGCCGGGTTGAAGGCCCAAAGCCATCATCGCAATCTGTAGTGCATCTGTTCCATTGGCACAAGGGATCACGTGCTTCACTCCATTGTAATGGGCTAAAGCTTCAGCGAAACTTTGTACTTGCGGGCCATTAATAAAAGCTGCATTTTCAATAACATTAAAGACAGCGGCATCAACTTCAGTTTTAATCTGCTGATACTGCTTTTTTAAATCTACCATTTGTATAGGGCGCATGAAAAAATTTTTGTTGCTAACCGATGCCCATCAACCGATATTAAAGTATTTTCTTTTCAGGCTGGTTGTACGGGCGGGCAAAATTAGCAAAATATGGTTTGAATCCTACTAAGCATTTACATTTGGGTGCATTTCAAATTTTCGCCGGTTGGTGGAGACACCAACCGGGACGGCTGCCGTGGGCAGTGTCGCCACTGCCCACAATTATAATCGGCAAGCGAAATTTGGAATTCACTTTTACATTTTTCTGTAGTCGTAAAAAATTACTCATTTGTTATTCCTATATAATTTTTTTATCCAATGCTATCGAATGGCTGCCCACTTTGCTGCTTTTTGGAATCCAAAAGCAAAGCAATGGGTAAGCGGGCGTAAAAATTTATTTAAAGACCTGGCAGAAAAAATTAAACCATTAGACCAGATAATCTGGATGCACTGTGCTTCCGCAGGTGAGTTTGAACAAGGAAAACCGGTTATAGAAGGTTTAAAACAAATTTATGCTCATCATAAGATTTTAGTAAGTTTCTTTTCTCCTTCTGGATACCAAACAGGAAAAAATTACAATAAAGCAGACCTGATTTGCTATTTCCCCCTCGATACAAAGAAAAACGCTGAACATTTTTTAAAAATAGTAAAGCCGCATTTAGTAATTTTTATAAAATATGAATATTGGTATAATCATTTAAAAGCAATTCGGGATCACAACATTCCATTGCTATTGATCTCTGCCCTTTTTAGAAGAGACCAGGTTTTTTTTAAAAGATATGGAAGCTTGTACAGAAAAGTTCTGCAATTGTATACCAAAATTTTTGTACAGGATGAAGTGTCTAAAGATTTATTAATTGCCATAAATATTTCATCTATTGTTAATGGAGACACCCGTTTTGACAGGGTAGCAGCTATTGCAAATAGTTTTAAAAATGACAACTTCGCTATGGAATGTGTAAAAATGTTTGCCGGAAATTATAAAGTTTTAGTTGCGGGAAGCACCTGGCCAAAGGATGAAAAAATAATAGCGCAGGCGCTTGATGAAATGTCAAATATTAAATTAATAGTTGCGCCACATGAAATAAATAAAGAGCATATAAATAGCATAGAGACTTTATTTCCTTACTCAATCAGATATTCTGAGTGTAAGGAAATAATTAGTGCAAAACATATATCAGCAGCTAATACTTATGATATTAAAAATCTTGAAAATGCATCGGTCTATTTAAAAAGATTGCAGGAAGCCAATGTTTTAATATTAGATAATGTTGGCATGCTTTCACGAATATATCAGTATGCTGCAATCTCTTATATTGGTGGTGGTTTTAATAAAAGCGGTATTCATAATACTTTAGAAGCTGCCGTGTGGGGTAAGCCTGTACTTTTCGGGCCTAATTATCGAAAATTTAAAGAAGCCGGAGAATTGATTAAAGCAGGCGCCGCTTTTAGTATTAGCAGTGGAAAGGAGTTAAATCAGATAATAGAAATATTTTTATTTGATGAAAGTAAGCTCAATCAAAGCAGTGACGCCGCTAAAAAATATGTATTAGATAATCAGGGAGCCACTGAAGGTATCATAGATTTCATTCAGGAAAACCGTCTTCTAACCAATTGATAAAAATGTTGTACTAACTCTTTATTATCATTCCATCCCAGTTTTACTTTTAATTCGCGGTTCATCCAATATTCAGCTTCAGGTAAAATATGAAAAGAATTAATTGTTTTTATACTTCGTTCATACATATCCTCATCGCCGCGGAACAGCTCACTCACAAAAGAAAATTTATCGTTGATACCAATTCCTTTGCGCAAGTCTTTAATGGGAGCATCTTTCAACTTATGTGCAAGTTCTCTTTTCTCTTCTTTTAATTTATCGTTCAACGATTCTTTTTTTGATGTTATAGACTCATGCAATTCCTTCGGT
>JALZIY010000128.1 GCA_030860085.1 Bacteroidota bacterium
TTGGGTGGGCAGCATAAAGTGCCAAGATTAAGCAATGACCGTACTGTTTTGGAGGAGATTAAAAATTTTATTACAGAACAGGCAAAGTGATTTTGTAGTGCGCATTTGCGGAAATTATTTATATTGGTAAAGCAATCTTCATACGTTGTAGTTAATATTATGGTACATTTTAAGTTTAAGTTTTTATTATCAATAATGCGACATTTTTTTGTTTTGGTTACATGTATTGCAACAAGTTGTTCCGGTCAAGAAGTCAAACAACAAAATATTCGAAAAGACACTATTAAATTGTATATTCCAAAATCTAGCAAAGAAGATTTTGCTTCAATTGAAGATCTTAAACACTGCATTTTTTTAAACCAAGAAGATTACACAGTTGTTATAAATGAAAAACGTTTCCAGCATTTAACTGAGCCAAAACTATTTGATTTTTTAAAGAACAATAAGAAGGAAATCGTGTCTCATAAATTAAGTTTGATACCAGATAGGAATGTTTCTTATAAAAGAATTGTAGATATGCTTGATTTACTAACAAGCCTGGAAATTAAGAATTATAAGATTGTTGATGTTGAAAGTAATTTTTCATTGCCAACCCAAACTCAAGTAATTATTGAAAGGCCTGCGGAAAACATTGATTATAATAATACATCCTTCCTTACAGTTACTTTTTTGAACGAGAATTTAATTATTGTGCATTTGCATAAAAGTGATACTCTTAAGAATACTGAGGAATTAGACAAATATTTAACTAAAAACAAATTAAGAATTAACACAAAAAAAATATTTATCAGGTCATCCTCGGAAACTTCATATAACAGTTTCAAACCGATAATGGATATACTACAAAAACACGAATATTACAAATACGAACTTATCACTAACGATTAATTAGGTCAACGATAAATTGATATCTCAGCCCACATTTTTTTTATCCTTGTTTTTAAATTTGACTCATGGTTGATATAGAAACATTTAGGCAATTGGCTCTTTCTTTTCCTGAAACAACAGAGCAACCTCATTTTGAAAAAACCTCTTTCAGAACAAAAAAAAAATATTTGCCACCCTTACAACCGATAAAAACAGGGCTTGTATTAAGCTTTCGCCAAATGATCAATATATCCTTTGTGCTATAGATAAAACAATCATTTATCCTGTACCAAATAAATGGGGCCAACAAGGCTGGTCACTTATTGATCTGAAAAAAGTTAGAAAAACTATTCTGAAAGATGCTTTGACTACAGCTTACAGGGAAGTATCCAAACAAAATATTAAATCAAAAAAATGACAAGCGATACAAAACTAAGTTTACCGGAAGGTTCTATATTCCTGCCACCGAACGAAGGACGTAAATACAATATGGGAACAATGAAGGCAGTGTTTAAAGCAGATGAAGAAGAAACACAGGAACGATATTCGTTTTCAGAGTGGTGGCTTGAACCAAATTCAAATGGGCCCGGCGCTCATTTACACGAAGCCAATGATGAAATATTTTATGTAATAGAAGGAACAGCATCCTTGCTTGTTGGGGAGGAATGGATTGAAGCTTCAAGAGGTGCATTTTTTATGATACCAAAAAATACAATGCATGATTTTGCAAATAGAAGCAATAATAGAATAGGGCTGCTAAACTTCTTTATCCCCGGAGGCTTTGAAAGGAACATGCCATCAATAGTAAAATGGTTTGAAGAAAATTAGTTCAGTTAGCGGGCCAATTAGAAAAAATAGGAGATTCAGATAAAGAAAGAGAAAAAACAGATAGACAAGCATCAAAACATCTATTGCAGTTCACTTTCGTGAATTGATAATTAAAATTGCAGTAGATAGAATGAAAGCACTAAAATAGAATTAAGCAAAAATTATAAAAACATTTATTCCTCCAGTTCAGTTGGCTAAAGCCAACTGCAATAGATAAAGTAAAAAATTGTAAAGCATCTATTGCAGTCAGCTTTAGCTGACTGATTAAAGAAAATGTAAATTGGCTTTAGCCAAATAAAAATAAAACAATGAGTTGGGTAAGAGGTTATATTCACATGGTATTCTCCACAAAAGACAGAGAGACATTTTTAAATTCATCTGAGTTAAGAAAAAAAGTATTTCAACATGTCAAACAAAATGCAGCAGAAAAAGATATCTGGCTTGATTCTGTGAATGGCTGGCAGGAACATGCACATTGTTTAATTTCTCTTGGAAGAGAGCAAAGCATTAGCAAGGTTGCGCAACTTCTAAAAGGTGAATCATCCTTTTGGATAAATCAAAACGAACTAACAGAAAACAAATTTTTCTGGCAGGATGATTAATAGGCAGTGGGAGTAAGGCGAAAGTCATCTTAAATCAGTAAGAAATTACATTCATAACCAGGAAGTGCATCATTCAAAAAAATCTTTTACAGAAGAATTGAACGGGTTTATGGAAAAATACGGATGGAGTTTCATAAAGAAACCTGAATCTAAAATAGGAACAGGATTGCAATTGAGAACAGTTGTTATTAAACTATGTTGCATCTATATTAGTTTTGTACTAAGGCTGACATTTAGCAAATTTTAATTTCTACAGCTTGCCAAAACGTATGCCGGGAGTAAATTTCTATAAAGATATTAAGCCTTTAACGCTTCCCATAACAGACGTATTTCAACCACAATATTTCAGGGATGTGCCTTCCGATTGGTTTATTATAATTTCAGATGTAAAAAATTCCACAGGAGCTGTAAATGAAGGCAGGCATAACGATGTAAACCTCGTGGCTGCAGGTAGCCTGGTAGTAGTGTTAAATATTGCAAAAGCAAGGAATATACAAATTCCATTTTTCTTTGGCGGCGATGGGGGCACTCTACTCGTACCCGAACAATTATTGAATGAAATACTCATTGGGCTATCGCTTCATAACGCAAACAGTAAAAAAAACTTCGGCCTCGAACTGCATATTGGCAGCAGGCAGGTAAAGGATATTTTACCTGGCGGTCATTTTATTAAATTAGCCAAGGTTGAATTTGGAAGAGGGCTTAATAAAGCAATTGTAATTGGGGATGGCATAAAGGTGGCCGAGCAATCGATCAAGCAATCAGCAGAAAAAACAAACACAGTAGTGGAGGATTCAGACGAACTGAACTTAACCGGACTTGAATGCAGATGGGACAGGATAAAACCACCGACTGAAGAAAACGAGATTGTTTGTTATTTAATAGAATCGGTAGATCCATTAAAACAACTGGAAGTTTATCGCAGTGTGCTTTTAAAATTAGACGAAATATATGGAAGCATAGAAAACAGGAGCCCACTTTCATTGGACCGTTTGAAATTGCTTTTAAATTTTCAAAAAATAAGAAAGGAAATGTTAGCCAAATATGGCAGGTGGAAGGCTAATTATTTTACACTTTCTTTTCTTAAAACTACCATCGGCAAGTTTTTTTTTAAGTTTAATTTGAATTTTCAGAACCTTAGCGGGCGGGAATATCTTTCTCAACTTATTTCAAATGCAGATACGCTGGTCATTGACGGACGTATCAACACGATCATTTCAGGTAAGAAGGATAAGCGCATTCGGTTACTGAACTTTTTATCTGAGCAAGAAAAAAACGGGGCGTTGGTCTATGGCTACCATATAAGCAAAGAAAGTGTTATGACTTGTTACATTGAAAATCGCAATGCCAAACACATACATTTTGTTGATGGGGCCGACGGTGGATATACTGAAGCTGCAAAAAAACTTAAGCTGAAGTTGAAACAACTATAAATTATTATTGTTGTCCGACTAAAGTGTTCAAACCTTGCCTGGGTAAGACCTCACCCCCAACCCCCTCTCCAAAGGAGCTAGTCCTTACCCAAATTTTTTATTTAAAATTTCATAAACATTTGCTGCATCGCATATTCTTTGATAGCCCAGCCACACTGTTTTTAAACCAGGTGGACCATCGGACTTTCTGCCTAAGTGACCCCCTAATTTTCCTATCCATTTTACTGCTTCTCCCAATGTGGGTGGCTTTGCTGGCAGATCACTTTTTTTATGTATCAACATGTACAGCACTATCCATTGTTGCTTAGTTAAAACCACTTCACAACTTAGTTGTGGCGTTACTCTTGACTGATATACCATTTGCATGATCCTCATAGCAGCAAGGCTGTATACATGAATAGCCTTCTGTAATGAACCGGCTTCTTTTAATTGCAATTCTTCTATGCGTGTGCCGCTTTTGAGAACATAATGGAACCTTTCTATTAACCACCTGTAGCAATACCATCGTACGCACCCAAGCGCTTCGGTTACAGTGCTCACTGACACAGAAGTTAACAGCTTCCAGTGCAAAGATTCTTCCTGCCCATCCTTTTTCTCTCCGGTTTGCTTTATCTCAATGGCCGTTAGCTCTACACTTTCATATCGGTTATTGCTTCTTATCGGACGAAGTATCTCTACCGGGTGATAACGTACTTCCACTTCAATACCTGTTCTTTTCTTACCCGTCTTATCAGGTATTTGCAACTCTATCGCCGCTGCAAGAGGCTGCTGCGATACAGCTTCCCATAAATGGCTGCCATCGCTTAACTGCCTGTTGTGATGGCTTCTTATCAATAAATCAGTATTGGGTTCATAAGCACTAAAAAACAATTCGTAGATGTCGGCTTCACGATCTGCTATATGTATCTTCTGTATATTATTATCTAAGTGTTTATTGACTTCGCTCATCCCTTTATACCACTCATAACTTTCCTTTTGTTCAAAAGGTGTTGTCTTGCGGCGGCTTGCTTTGCCCAGTTCTTCTTCAGGGCGGGTCCAGCTATGCTGATATAGCAATGATAAAGGAACCCCGTCATCGCTAATGGCTATACTGCTGTAACAGATAATACCACGACCATCTTTATTGGCTAAATAACCAAGCCCTTCTGCCTGCAGATCATTGTAACTGATGTTACTAATATCATGGGCAACCAATACACGCGGCAATCCTTCTACCTGTGTGCAGCCGAAACTTGCTATAGCCTGTTGCAATGAACTAAGTGTTACATCTTCATTGCTGTAAAATGAATAGGTAGCTTTTGTATCGTACCATCCTTCATTTTGCTTGGGTATGCTACTTCCGGGCTGCTTACTGATATTGTTAAGGATAGAAACAAAACGGTTGTTGCGACGAACATCCCCAAAATCCAACCCAGGAAAATCCTTTACGGTGATGTGATGCATCTTAAATATTTATGTCAAAGATCTTGCTCCCTTATTCCCTTACAAAATTTGGGTAAGGATTAGCTCCAAAGGAGAGGGGGTTTACAACCCTTAACGCATAAGGGTTTGAAAGAATTATAAAACTTTAGTCGGACAATAGTGATAAATTATTTTAATTGAAAGCACCTTTCATTGCCTTACTTGTGTCGTCACAAGCAAATATTGTGTTTGTGTGATGACACAAACACGGCGCAAAAACGACCCCGCAATGCCCAATAGTATTACCGCACATGAATGGAGCGTCGCCACTAAAGTCTTATAGAAATCCTATTGCCGGCTACCAAAAATTATGCTTCCACTCTTCCAATGTCAATAACTTCCAGGTTTTTGCGGGCTGGGCCTGTTAATACCTGACCCATTACATCATAACGAGCACCATGGCAGGGGCAATCCCAACTTTTTTCGGAGTTGTTCCAACTCACTATACATTTTGCATGTGTACAAACAGGATTCAGCGCAAATAAATTTCCTTTATCGTCTTTATAAAGAGCTATTGAATCACCATCGTATTTTACCACCTTACCTTCGCCACGTACAAGCCCGGCAAAGCTTTCCAATTTCTCCTGCCCAAATCGTTTGCCTATGAACTGTCCAATGAAATCTGCATTTTCTTTTACAAAAGCAGAAAAACCAGCAACCATTTTTATACGGGTTGGATCAAATAATTCTGCATATTCGCTTTCATTTTTTATAATCAGCTCGCTAAAGATAATGGCTGCAATATGGCTATAGGTCATGCCGTTGCCGCCGTAGCCGGTAGCTACCATTATTTGTTCGGAATTACCTGGCAAGGTGCCAATATAGGCCAATCCATCTGCAGGCTGAAAATATTGCGATGACCATTTAAAAGCGATCTCACCTAATTTAAAATATTTATCAAGATGATTTTCCAGTCGTGTAAAACATTCGTCTGTATTCGCTTCGTGAGCCGTTTTATGATCTTCTCCGCCTGCTATTAAATACTTCTTTCCATTCACTTCCTGCGTACGATAATAATGATACGGATCGTACATGTCATAAGCTAATCCGTCGGGATAATTATCATCAGTTAAGGTAGTAGCCATCGCATAGCTGCGATAGGGTGCGCAACGAAAGTGCAACAAATTGATACCGGGCGGAATATGTGTTGCGTAAATCAGGCGATGGGCTTTAATAGTGCCGAGGGAGCTTGCAATGGTTAACGGATCACCGGCATCAACATCTGTAATTTTGCAATTTTGCAACAATACACCACCTGCTTTTTCAAAAGCTGTTGCCAATGCATGTACATATTTTGAGGGATGAAATTGTGCCTGGTGATGAAAGACAATGGCTTTTTCAAAACCAATAGATATGGGTATCTTATCAGTGTATTCCACTTTTTCTCCAGCTTCTATTGAAGCTTTAAAAATTTTCTCCAGCTCATCTGTTTGCTTATCATCTTTAGAAAAAAGATAGCCGTCTTTTTCTTCATAGCCGCAGTCAATTTTATATTCTTCCACATGGCTTTTTACCAAATCTAATGCCTGTCGGGTAGCCTTGTAAACCAATTGTGCATCATCTTCCCCAAAATCTTTCTGTATCTGATCATAGGTAGCATCGAGAAATGTATTTAAATGAGCGGTAGTTCCGCCAGTGGTTCCAAAGCAAATAGTATGAGCCTCTGCAATGAGGCAATGTTTGCCTTCTTTTTGCAACAGCAAACCAGTAACAATTCCCGTCATACCACCGCCTACAATCACAACATCGAAGGTTTGTTCAGGAGCCATAGTTATACTACTTGTGTAGTCAGTCACCTCATTTTGCCATAAGCTTTTTAGTGCGCCATCTCTTTTCATATTAACCGTTTTGTAATACAGCAAAAAAATAATGCCTGATAAGTTATGTCAAACATCAAACGCCAAAGGTGAGACATCGGATTTATTTCCACATCTCCCCCAGATCGCTTTTCATGAATTTGCGACAATTACCAGCGTTCATTTGACGGTATAGTAGAGTCATCATCATTTTTGGTTTGGTTTCTTGCTTTTACTTTTTTTAACTGGCGTTCAATTATAAGATGGGTAATAAGAGTGGCGGCATCAATATCTTGTTGATTTTGCAGGAGTGATCGTAATTTATCTTCATCAATGTCTAACCTGTATAGCATTTGAACAAGTTGTGAAAAATTATTATTGATTAACCAATTAATGTGATCTTTTAATTGCTGATAAAAAGCAGCTTCTTCCTCTTTATTTAATTGGTCAAGCCGGTCAAGTGTTTGTTCAATTGCAGCAGTCATGAATTTCTTTTAAAACTTTTCTCCGACACCTAAGCTAAACAATGCAAAATCATATTTCACGGGGTCTATTGGATCAAAGTTTTTTAAATTCTTTGTTAACTCAAGTGCAGTTAACCAGTCTGTTTGTTTGCGTTCAATTAATTTCATCTTGCGGGCTACCCTCGCTACATGCAGATCAATAGGGCAGATAAGATCAGAAGGCTTAATTTTTTTCCAGATGCCAAAGTCAACACCTTGTTTATCTCTGCGAACCATCCAACGTAAAAACATATTCAGGCGTTTGCAGGTAGAATTTCTGAAAGGGGCAGCAATATGTTTTTTTGTACGTAAAGGCACATCCCCCAAACTAAAAAAATAATGATGAAAATAATTAAGCCCATCTTCAATAATTACGGGCCTATTTTTATCCGGAATAAAAGCCGTTTCTAAAGAAGCATGTTTGCTATAATGATGCTTGAGAAAATGAATAAAATAAAGAAGATCGGTAGTTGTAAAGGTCCTGTGTTTGAAATGCAGAAGGCTTTTTAAATCTTTCTCCGTATGACTAATTAAGAACTGGTGCGGCGCGTTATTCATTAAACGCATCAATTCTTTGGTTTTATTGATAATGGTGATGCGATTGCCCCAGGCAAAAACAGCGGCAAAGAATCCGGCAATTTCAATGTCCTGCTTTTTGGTAAAAAGATGCGGAACACAAATAGGATCAGCTGGAATAAAAGAAGGCTGATTGTATTCATCAACCTTCTTATCTAAAAAATCTTTTAAATCATTCCTCATACTTTCCTCTTATATCCGGACTGCGGGAATGATGAATAACGGCAATCACCGTTATCTAAAAATTCTTTTAACCGGTGGGGCATGTAAATAAATTAACCAATAGCCTTATTTAGATCCTCTATCAAATCTTCTGCATCTTCAATGCCAACACTCAGACGAATCAAAGAATCTGTTAACCCAATTTTAATTCTTTCTTCTTTGGGTATGGAGGCATGTGTCATAGATGCCGGGTGATTAATAAGCGATTCCACTCCACCTAAACTTTCTGCCAGTGCAAATAAGCGGGTAGAGGATAATACCCTGTTTGCATTTTCAATGCTGCCATCCCTTAAGGTAAAGCTCATCATACCACCAAAACCACGCATTTGTTTTTTAGCAATGGCATAGCTGGGATGATCTTGAAAACCACACCAATAAACTTTTGCTACACTTGAATGGCTGCGTAAGAAATGGGCGATCTTCTCACCATTTTCACAATGTTGCTTCATACGCAAATGCAAGGTTTTTATACCACGCAACACTAAAAAACAATCCATTGGGCCAGGCACGGCACCGCAACTTTTTTGGAGAAAGTATAATTTTTCGCGTAAATCAGCATCGTTCATTATCAAAGCTCCTTGTATTACATCGCTATGGCCACCGAGGTATTTTGTAGATGAATGCATGACGAGATCTGCTCCAAGGTCTAATGGGTTTTGCAGATAAGGAGATGCAAATGTATTGTCCACGCAAAGCAAAGCATTGGATCTTTTAGCAATAACAGCTACGGCAGCTATATCGGTAATATTGATCAAAGGGTTTGTAGGTGTTTCGGTCCATACCAGTTTTGTGTTAGCATTGATCAGCGCTTCAATATTTTTTACATCCCCCATATCCACGTAATGAAATTTTATACCAAACTTTTGGAACACCTTGGTAAATAAACGATAAGTTCCACCATACATATCATTAGCAGCAATCACTTCATCGCCCGGGGATAATAATTTTATAACTGCATCGGTAGCAGCCACGCCACTGCTAAAAGCTAAACCATATTTACCATTTTCAATAATAGCCAATGCATCTTCCAGTGCTTTGCGGGTGGGGTTTTGCGAACGGGCATATTCATAACCCTTGTGCTGACCAGGTGCCGATTGCACATAGGTAGAGGTTTGATAGATCGGAGTCATGATCGCTCCTGTACTTGGGTCAGGCT
>JALZIY010000139.1 GCA_030860085.1 Bacteroidota bacterium
AGTCAGATGGTTGAGAGCAAGGCGCAACTAAGAGAAAAAATGGCTTTCTTTTGGCATGGGCATTTTGCTTCCCGGAACATCAATATTTTTTTCCAGCAACAGTTATTAGATATTATACGCATCAATGCCCTTGGAAGTTTTAAAGACCTTTTACATGATGTTTCGAAATCAGCGGCCATTTTAAATTTCTTAAATGCTTCGCAAAACAAAAAAGATCACCCCAATGAAAACTTTGCACGGGAGGTAATGGAACTCTTTACTATGGGAAGAGGAAATTATACAGAGACAGATATTAAAGAAGCAGCAAGAGCTTTTACCGGTTGGAATGCCAATATAAAAGGTGAATTTAATTTCCGGAGATTTCAACATGATGATGGTGTTAAAACAGTCTTAGGCAAAACCGGCAAGTTTGAGGGCGAGGATATATTGAATTTGCTTTTAGAGCAAAAACAAACAGCCTCCTTTATCACTCAAAAAATTTATAAATTCTTTGTTAATGAAACGGTTGATAAAGAAAGAGTAGAGTGGTTAGCCAATCGCTTTTATAAAAATGATTATCATATAGGAAAATTGATGAACGATATTTTTTTGGCGGATTGGTTTTATGATGAAAAAAATGTCGGCATGAAAATAAAATCTCCGATTGAACTATTGGCGGGAATGCAGCGGATGTTACCGATGAAACTGGATAATGAAGAATCACTATTATTGATACAGCGTATTCTTGGGCAACTTTTGTTTTATCCACCGAATGTAGCGGGTTGGCCTGGTGGTAAAACATGGATAGACAGTTCTTCCTTAATGATGCGCATGCGTATTCCACAATTGATAAATGATAATGACGAACTAAATGTGCGGCCGAAAATTGATGATGACCAGATGGGTGGGCGAACGGATGATGAAGAAATGTCTGCAAACGTTGACAAGAAGAAAAGAGGCTATGGCAAGGTTGGTAAGCCCATTGATGCTGATGTAAATTGGGAAGTTTACAGTAAAAACTTTGAAAGCGTACCGAGAGAAAATTTATTAGCGGCTTTACAATCACATCTCTTACAGGTAAAAGCAAATTATAAAGGCGACATAATAAAGAATAGTGCAGATAACAGTGGTAGAGAAAATTTTATAAAATCGGCTACTATTCAAATTATGAGCACACCGGAGTATCAGTTGTGCTGATGAATTAAAAATTGACAATTAGAAATTAAAAATAATTGCGATGATTATTAAACGCAGAGAATTTTTACAAGTAGGGTCACTAGCCACTGCCTCTTTTATGGTGCCCAAATTTTTAAAAGCATTTGAAGGTGGCGCTTTTGTTCCGCCAGGTAACAAAGTGGTTGTAATTCTACAATTAAGCGGAGGTAATGATGGGTTGAATACTGTTATACCTGTTCGAAATGATATTTATTATAAGGCAAGGCCACGTTTGGGAATTCTCAGGGATAAGGCATTATCTATAACTGATGAAGCAGGTTTGCACCCGGCATTGACTTCTTTTAGAGATGCTTTTCATGATGGTTCTTTAGGCATTTTAAATAATGTGGGCTATCCAAATCCTGACCGTTCACATTTTCGCAGCATGGATATTTGGCACACCGCCAGCCAAAGCAATGACTATTGGAATACAGGCTGGTTGGGCAGATACCTTGATGCGCAATGTAATGGTTGCGACAAACCGACACAGGCATTGGAGATTGATGATGTATTGAGCCTTGCACTGAAAGGTGAGAAAGTAAAAGGGCTGGCTCTAAAAGATCCACAACGTTTGTATGGTACAAGCAATGAAAAATTTTTCCGCGAAATTTCTAAACAACATACTGCATCACAAGAAGAACAGCCGGTAGATTATTTGTATAAGACTATGTCGGAAACTCTTTCTTCTGCCGATTATATTTTTAAACAATCAAGGCTGCATCCCACAACTGGCGAATACCCAAAAACAGATTTAGGCAATAGTTTAAAAACTATTTCATCATTGATATACTCAGAAATAAATACTAAGGTTTACTATGTTTCATTGGGCAGTTTTGATACGCATATCAACCAGGGCCAGCAGCAAGAACGATTGTTTAAAGAAATGAATGATGCAGTTGGGGCATTTGTAAAAGACCTGAAAAAGAACAATCGTTTTAATGATGTTTTATTATTCACATTCTCAGAATTTGGCAGAAGAGTTTCGCAAAATGCCAGCAATGGGACGGATCATGGAACAGCAAATAATATGTTCTTTTTAAGTGGTGGATTAAAACAAAAAGGTATTTTAAACAGCATGCCAGATTTAGGTGACCTTGATGAGGGTGATCTGAAATATAAAATTGATTTCAAGAATGTGTATTCAACTGTACTGAAAAATTGGTTGGGTGCGGATGATCAAAAAATATTAGGAAAAAAATATGATCATTTGAGTTTCGTGTAGGGACATGCCGCTGGCATGTCCTCAT
>JALZIY010000241.1 GCA_030860085.1 Bacteroidota bacterium
AAAGAGGGAATAGGAATAGTGCCCCTGGTGACATAAAAAAATTGTGTATTATTATTGCGAAGCACCGTCAATTTAACTTTACTGCCGGCTTCTCCTCTGATCATTCCTTTAATAGATGAACTAGGCAAGGTTTTGCTGACAATTGACGAATCATTTACTTTTAAGATCTTGTCACCAATGCGTATTCCTGCTTTTTCACTTGGGCCGTTTGGTACAACATAAAGTATGTGCACAGTATCCGAAAAAATATTGAACTCCACACCAATGCCCTGGAAATTTCCGATAATATCTTCATTTGCGTAGCCTACATCAACTGCGGGTATATAGATAGAATGAGGGTCTAAATGGTTCATCATTTCCTGCACAGCCCCGTCCTGTAAAGAATCAATTCCAATCGCATCAACATAGCGGTGGGTAATCAGATCAATGGCCTCCTGGAGAGAACTTCTTTTGTCTTTTTTAAAGAAATTTTTTGCACTTCCAGTCTGTTGATGAAGCTTAAATCCGAAGTACATTCCGGCAATCATTACCAAAGAAAAAATTAACGGAAGCCAAACCTGTAATTTTTTATTCCTCATCGTCTGCTATTACTTTGTAATTTGTTTGCAAAATAAGGGTTTTGGAAAAATGTGTTAGTAGTATAACTATTTTACAACAATATTTTAAGTCTAACGAATGTCAGTCATTTTAATTGCCGATAGTGGAGCTACTAAAGCTGAATGGTGTTTAATTAACAATAGTAAAAAGAAAACAATTTTTACACAAGGTATAAGTCCTTATTTTTTAAATGCAGAACAGATTACAGAACTTGTAAATAATGAAGTAAGTAAAACATTAAAGGAAATTCAACCCGATAGCATTTATTATTACGGTACGGGCTGTGCCAATCCGGGAAATGCAAAAACGGTTAAAAAGGCGCTGCAAAAAGTGTATACGACATCAAAGATTGAGGTGAACACAGATCTGTTAGCGGCGGCCCGTGCTGTCTGTGGTCACAATAAAGGTGTTGCCTGCATTTTGGGTACAGGCTCTAACTCCTGCTATTTTAATGGAAAGAAAATTATCAAAAACAGTCCGGGTATTGGCTATGTGTTGGGCGATGAAGGCAGCGGCGCCTACCTGGGGAAAAAGGTAATTCAATATTATTTGTACAATACTTTTGATGAAGATCTAAGGGCAAGGTTTGATGCAAAATTTGTGACATCTTCGGTTGAAATATTAGATAATGTTTATAAAAAACCGCTCCCGAATAAATACCTCGCAAGCTTTACAATGTTTTTGGCTGAAAACCGCGGTCATTATATGATTGAAAACATACTTGAAGACGGATTAAATGATTTTTTCTTTCATCACCTATGTAAATATGGAGAAATTTGGAAGCATCCCGTGAGTTTTGTAGGCAGCGTGGCATTTGGGTTTAAAGACATCATTGAGCAACTCTGTCATACTTATGAATTTGATTTAGATATTATATTAAAAAATCCTATGCCTGGATTGATTACTTATCATAGTGGGGAAAAATTGGAGATAGGTGGTAGAAGATAGAAGGAGTGAAAGTTGGCCGCTATAAATCGAAAGTCAGTAGAAAAAAAATTTGATGATAGTAGTAAAATATTGATTAAAATAATTCGGGTAATTCGTAAAAAATTCGTGTAATAAAAATTGCAATGGAAGTATTTAGTAAGATAACTGAGCAACCAAGTAAATATCGTCACCTCGAGAAAATGACTGTTGATGAAATTTTAACTAGCATCAATAATGAAGACAAAACAGTAGCCGATGCAGTAGAAAAAGCCATCCCTCAAATAAGGAAACTGGTTACGGCCATAACAGATAAAATGCTAAATGGTGGAAGATTATTTTACATAGGAGCAGGCACAAGTGGCCGACTCGCTGTTGTAGATGCGAGCGAATGTCCGCCAACCTATGGCGTGCCTCCTGGATTAGTAGTAGCGTTAATTGCTGGAGGAGAAGAAGCTATAACGAAGGCTATTGAAAAGGCAGAAGATGACTGGGAGCAGGGGTGGAAAGACCTTGAAGAAAATGATGCAGACGATAATGATGTAGTAATCGGCATTGCTGCAAGCGGCACTACCCCCTATGTCATAGGTGCATTAAAGGAATGCAAAAAAAGAGGCATCATCACCGGCTCAATCACCAATAATCCGGGATCACCACTGGCAGAGGTTGCTAACTTTCCTATTGAAGTAGCTGTTGGCCCTGAATTTGTAACAGGCAGCACCCGAATGAAAAGCGGCACCTCACAAAAATTAATTTTAAACATGATCTCTACCGCCATTATGATTCAATTAGGAAGAGTAGAAGATAATAAAATGGTGAACATGCAACTGACCAATGAGAAATTAATTGATCGTGGCACAAAAATGATAATGGATAAATTGAAAGTAGAATACAGACAGGCAAAAGAACTTTTATTACAACATGGAAGCGTTAAGAAAGCTGTAGATTTTTTTTCTAAATGATTTACTTCCTGCAAATAGGCTGTATATTGTACTCCTTACAAATAAAATGGTAATTGACTATAAACATATCCCCCTAGCTGTTGTGATGTATTCCATCACAACAGCTATTACAACTACAACAATCCGCCGCGGCGGATTGTAATTTCCATATCACCAATCGGGCATTTTGCTGTACTAAGATGAAATCTTTTTGTCAGCAATAATTATCATCATTCAAAATTCAACTATGCAGGTGTTAAAATTTGGAGGTACTTCGGTTGCCAATGCAGAAAATATAAATAAGGTCGTAGCTATTGTAAAAGAATCGGGAACTAAAGATAAAACGGTGGTTGTTGTATCAGCATTGGGAGGAGTAACAGACCTTTTATTGGATGCCGCAGCATTAGCATCAGAAGCAAATGAATTATTTAAAAATAAACTTGCAACGATTGAGCAGCGTCACATTGAAACGGTGAAGCTATTAATACCTGTTGCACAGCAAAGTCGTGTGTTGAGTTTGGTAAAAAAAAGTTGTAATGAGATTGACGACATTTGCAACGGTATCTTTCTACTTGGCGAATTAACTGCAAGATCAAAAGACAGGATTAGTAGTTATGGCGAATGGCTTTCCTCTCAAATTATTTCATTCGCATTTAAAACAAATGGGATTGATGCAACATGGAAAGATTCAAGAGAATTGATTATTACCAATTCCAATTTTACGTCGGCTGAAGTTGACTTTGAAGTAACCAATAAAAAGATAAACGACTTTTTCTCAAATTCATCAGCCTCATTATTTATTCTTCCCGGTTTTATCGCATCAGATAAAAATGGCATCACTACAACATTGGGGAGAGGAGGGTCAGATTATACGGCAGCAATAATTGCATCTGTCTTACAAGCCAAGGTCCTTGAAATATGGACAGATGTAAGTGGTATGATGACAGCCGATCCGCGACTCACCATGAATGCCCGTATTATTCCGAATATTTCTTACCAGGAGGCAATGGAATTGTCGCATTTTGGTGCAAAAGTTATTTACCCGCCAACCATTCAGCCTGTAATGAGCAAAGGAATACCTGTCAGGATTAAAAACACATTTGCCCCGGCGGATGAAGGAACGGTGATAGAATCGGTGACGAAAGGAGACGGGAATATTGTAAGAGGCATTTCAAGTATCAACAATATTGCACTTATAAGCCTCGAAGGAAGTGGTATGGTTGGTATTCCTGGTTTTTCCAAAACCTTATTCGAGGCATTAAGTAATGAGAAGATAAATGTGATTTTGATTACACAAAGTTCATCTGAACATTCGATTTGTGTTGGTATTGAGTTCTCATTAGTCAATAAAGCGAAGCAAGCAGTTGATGCGGCATTTGCCAATGAAATTGCATTGCAGAAAGTGGAGCCATTGAAAGTAGAAGATGAACTCTCTATCGTGGCATTGGTAGGGGAGAGTATGAAAAATCATACTGGTGTCAGCGGCCGCATGTTCAGCGCCATGGGAAGGAACGGTGTCAATATAAGGGCTATTGCACAGGGTTCATCAGAAAAAAATATTTCTGCTGTTATTTCTACAAAAGATGTTCGAAAAGCTATCAACGTTTTGCATGAAGAATTTTTTGAAACTACCTTTAAACAAGTCAATCTTTTTATAACAGGCACAGGAAATGTTGGTGCAAAATTATTGGGACAATTAAAACAACAACTTAGCTTTCTTCAAAAACAAATGCACCTGCAGATGAGAGTGGTAGGTTTGAGCAACAGCAGAAAAATGCTGATTAATGAAGAAGGGATTGATTTGAAAAGCTGGAAAGAAAAATTAGATGCAGGAAAAACAGCCAATCTTCAAAACTTTGTAGATGAGATTATTAGCCGCAATCTGCGCAATTCGATTTTTGTTGATATAACAGCTAACGACAAGGTGGCTGCTGTTTACGATCAGTTTTTGCAAAAAAATATATCTGTAGTAGCCTGTAACAAAGTGGCAGCTTCATCTGCCTATGAGAATTATAAAAAATTAAAAGACCTCACACGGGAATTCAACAGTCAGTTCCTGTTTGAAACAAACGTAGGCGCTGGTCTTCCCGTAATTGCCACATTGAATGACCTGATACACAGTGGTGACAAAGTTCACAAAATACAGGCGGTGTTGAGTGGCACATTGAATTTTGTTTTCAATAATTATGATGGCACCAGAAAATTTGCGGATGTGGTAAAACAGGCGCAGGATGAAGGCTATACTGAGCCAGACCCACGGCTTGATTTGGGCGGTACAGATGTAATGAGAAAGATAATGATACTGGCGAGGGAAACAGGCCAAAAGATTGAAATCAATGATATTGTAAATAACACATTCATGCCTGAGTCTTGTATGAGCGGAAGTGTAGAAGATTTTTATAACCAAATGGAAAAAGAAGAAAACCATTTTAAACAATTAGTTGACAAAGCAAATGCAGTGGGATGTAAATTGAAATTTGTTGCTTCCTACACCCCTCTCCATTTATGGAGAGAGGAAGGGGGTGAAGTAGCCTCAGTTGGCTTAAAGCATATAGATCCCAGTAGTGACCTTTATCATTTATATGGAAAAGATAATGTGGTTCTATTTTACACAGACAGGTATAACGAACAACCCTTGATGGTGAAAGGAGCAGGTGCAGGAGCAAATGTGACGGCCAGCGGGGTATTTGCGGATATTATACGAGCTAGCAAAGCATAATGTATGTGAAAAAAGTAAAAGTTTATAGCCCGGCAACCGTAGCAAACCTTGTTTGCGGGTTTAACATACTCGGTATGGCACTAAGTCATCCGTATGATGTGATGGAAGTAACCATGCTTAGTGAACCAAAAGTTATTATTCACAACAAGGACAATTTTAATTTACCTACAGAAGCAGAGAAGAATGTGGCAGGAGTTGTATTGTTGTCAGTAATGGAAAGAATGAACAATACAATTGGTTTTGAAGTTGGAATAGAAAAGCATATCAAACCGGGTAGCGGTCTCGGGTCCAGCGCAGCAAGCGCAGCAGGAGCCACAGTTGCTGCCAATTATTTATTAGGGAATATTTTTTCAATCGATGAAATGATACAGTTCGCAATGAATGGTGAAAAGCTGGCATCGGGAGTAAAACATGCGGACAATGTTGCTCCCTGTATTTTCGGTGGTATCAGATTAATACGTTCTATTCATCCGCTGGATATTGTTTCCATTCCTGCACCGGATTTATTTGTTACAGTTGTGCACCCGCAGATTGAAGTAAGAACTTCTGATGCAAGACAGATTTTGCGGCAACAAATTTTATTGAAAGATGCTATTAAACAATGGGGAAATATTGCAGGCTTAGTTGCAGGTTTTTTGAAAAACGATTTAGACCTTATTGGTCGTTCTCTGGAAGATATAATTATTGAACCCATACGCAGTATTCTTATTCCCGGTTTTGATGAAGTAAAAATAAAATGTAAGGAAGCAGGGGCATTAGGTGGCGGCATCTCCGGTTCGGGTCCATCTGTTTTTATGCTTAGTAAAGATGAAGTAACTGCAAATGCAGTTGAATCAGTGATGAAAGAAGTGTATAACAGGATAGGAATTGAATTCAACACTTATGTTACCACTATCAATAAAAAAGGGGTGGAAATAATTTGATCATCTCTTTTGATGAATATTTGTTATTAATTATTAACTAAGGATTTAAATTCCCTCTTAAGGGATGTGGCATGAAGTATTACTCTACCAATAAACAGTCACCAATAGTTGATTTCAAAGAAGCAACTATCAAAGGACAGGCTCCTGATAAGGGATTATATTTTCCCGAATCAATTCCAAAAATGGAAAGAAATTTAATTAATGGAATTGAGAATCTGTCAAACGAAGAAATTGCTTTCTGTGTTATCAAACCTTATGTTGGTGATACAATACCTGATGAAAGGCTTTTTCAGATAGTCAGCGAAACAGTAAATTTTCCTATTCCTTTGGTAAAAGTGAATGACACTATTTTTTCGCTTGAATTATTTCATGGCCCTACACTGGCTTTTAAAGATGTTGGCGCCAGATTCATGAGCCGGTGCCTGCAATATTTTTTGGAGGATTCTACTTCCACTGCACTTACAACAAGAAAGATTACTGTACTTGTTGCTACGTCCGGCGATACTGGCGGAGCAGTAGCTAATGGATTTTATAATGTGGACGGGGTAAAAGTTGTTATTCTCTACCCATCCGGAAAAGTAAGCCCCATACAGGAAAAACAATTAACAACTCCTGGTAAAAATATTCATGCCCTGGAAGTGAAAGGAACATTTGATGATTGCCAGCAAATGGTGAAACAGGCCTTTACAGACAGTGATATAAATAATAAACTTTTTCTTACTTCTGCCAACTCAATTAATGTGGCAAGATGGCTACCACAACAGTTTTATTATTTCTTTGCATACAAACAATGGGCTGATAAAAATAATCCCCCTGTTATCTCAGTTCCCAGTGGAAATTTTGGAAATATTTGTGCGGGAATATTGGCAATGAAATCAGGGTTGCCTGTCAAACATTTTATTGCCGCCTGTAATGCTAATGATGTAGTGACAGAATATTTGCAGTCACAGAAATTAAAACCAAAACAAGCTGTGGAAACCTTAAGTAATGCTATGGATGTTGGAAATCCAGGTAACTTCATTCGTATCCTTGAAATCTTTCATCACCGGTTTCCTGAATTGAAAAGCAAGCTGTCTTCTTACAGTATTACTGATGAAAAAACGATTGCAACAATTAAAGAAGTTTATCAGAAAGATCACTATCTCTTAGACCCGCATGGAGCAGTGGGTTATTTGTCTTTACGTCAGTATTTAAAAACTAATCCTTCACTAAAAGGAATTTTCCTGGAAACCGCTCATCCGGTAAAGTTTTCTGGTGCCGTGGAAAGCAGCACCGGACAACAAATTGATGTGCCTTCATCTATACAATCCATCATGTATAAAAGAAAACAAAGTATATTAATAAAGTCTGATTACCAGCAGTTGAAGGATTATCTGTTAAAATAAGATCTGTTTCTCTTTCCCTCGTTTTTTTATTAATATGGAGCAACATACGAGCATTTTTAAAAGTTAGCGGTAGAAATAAAATCGGTCTTCTCTTTTCCTCTTTTAGCTCTTTATCTCTTAGCCTATATTTGCAGCTTTATGCACAACATTGAACCTTTTTATAACTGGCGGCATATCTACGTAAGCGAAGAGGATGCAAGATCGCCTTTTTACAAAAGGGAATATTCTGAATTTGAATTCTCCCAAACCGTTTACAACTACTATATACATCCGCAATGGGATGAATTTGGAAGCCGCACGCTTTATATGAAAGTGCTACAGGCTGATTATGAAGAAAAATATGTGATAATTGAATTGATTGGTGAATGGAATGATGCGATTGAGAATGACATCATGACTTTAAAAAGGGATGTAATTGACGAATTTGAAAGCGAGGGCATTATAAAGTTTATTTTAATTGCAGAAAACGTATTGAACTTTCATAGCGGCGATAAAGATTATTACCAGGAATGGCATGAAGAAGTGATGGATGAAGAAGGTTGGATTGTTTGTTTGAATATGTCTGAAGCGACACAATACGATTTCAGGAAAGCAAAAATTAATTACTACGTTGAGTTAATAGAAATTTCTGATTGGCGAACTTACAAGCCCTTTCATTTGTTTAAAAAAATAGATAATGAATTGAACCATCGATTGGCGATGTGAGTTTAAAAGCTTGTCAGGCTGATATTTCGGTAGGCTCAACATGACAAAACCGAAGCCTAATTAGACTATGATTTATTTAATTTAGGTTTTAGAGAAGTCCTTAATTATTACATTATTTTGGCTGCCTGCACTTAACTTTGCGCTAAATTTTTCAAACACCTTCACACGCTTTATGAAATGGTCACAATTCTTCACTTCTGTTGTAGGTAGAAAAATAGTAATGGCTTTAACGGGATTCTTTTTAATTTCTTTTTTATTGGTGCATGTAGGATTAAACTCAACTATTTTCAATGACCTTTCCTGGTTTGATAAAAACGATAACGGATCTATGTTTAACAGGGCCGCTCATTTTATGGGCGCTTCTTTGGTTATACGTATTATGGAGTTCGGTCTTTTTGCGGGTTTTATTCTTCACATCATACAAGGCTATGCAATTACAATAAAAAATAGGAAACTTCGCGGCACCGGTTATAAAAAAAATTTAGGAGAAAGGGGCAGTAAATGGTATAGCCGCAGTATGGCTATTTTGGGTACTTTGATCTTTCTCTTTTTGATTATGCATGTTTCTCATTTTTGGGTACCATCAAGAATAACTCATAATCTTCAACCAGTTACTTATAATAATATAGAAACCCATAACCTTTTTATAAAGATGTATGAAACATTTCAACAACCACTTATAGTGATTTTGTATGTGTTGGGGGTTATTTCGTTAGCATATCATTTATTCCACGGGTTTCATAGTGCGTTCAGATCAATGGGTGTGCACAATAAAAAATATTTGGCCTTGCTTAAAACGTTGGGTTATGGCTTTACC
>JALZIY010000295.1 GCA_030860085.1 Bacteroidota bacterium
CATGGTCTGGTGTATAACCATTTTTATGACCGGAATAAAAAAGCAAGTTATACAATGTACGACCGCAAGGCTGTAGAGGATGGCTCCTGGTATGGAGGCTTTCCATTATGGGTACTGGCTGAGCAACAGGGAATGATAAGCGCTTCGTATCATTTTGTAGGTACCGAAGCATCTATTCATCAAACATCCCCAACGTATTGGTACAAATTCAATGATGAAACCAATATTGATTACCGTATACAAAAAGTAGTTGACTGGTTACGTTTGCCTGTAGAAGTCCGCCCCCACCTTATTACCTTTTATATGAGTGAGGCGGACCATGCCGGCCATGACTTTGGTCCCGACGCCAAACAAACCGAAAAAGCCGTGCAGTTTATTGATGAGGCGATTGGCAAAATGACAAAAAAAATAAATGCGCTGGGTCTGCCTGTAAATTTCATTTTTTTATCTGATCATGGAATGGCTGCAGTTGATACAGTCACAAAGATCAACATCCGGTCCCTGATTGATACATCGCGGTTCATTATCCGCGGCGGCAGTACAAGCCTGCACTTATATGCCAAAACCGCCGCAGATATCAGGGCCACGTATGATGCATTAAAGAAAAAAGAAAACGGTTTTACTGTATACCTGCGCGAAGAGATTCCTTCCAAATGGCATTATGATAAAACCCAAGACCGTTTTGACCGTATTGGTGATATTTTTATTGTGCCACACTACCCAAAAGTATTAAGCACATGGTCTGGGCATATTGACGTTGGCGCACATGGATTTGATCCATCAATCAAAGAAATGCACGCCAGTTTTTACGCCTGGGGGCCGCAATTCAAAAAAGGAAAAACAATTTCTTCTTTTGAAAATGTACACATATACCCCATGGTGTGCAAGCTGCTGGGACTTAATTATACGCATGAGATTGATGGAAAACTGAAGGTGCTGAAAAGGGCGTTGAAAAATAATGAATGACTTATCATATTAAGTTTTAATAAAGCAAAACGATTTTTTTGAGTAATAAACTGATGATTGGCATATTCTAAGTGGAAAAGAAACACAGTAGTTTTTTTAATCTTGCTTAACTTCAAGTAATCCTCTGAAAACCTTACTTGCCCCAATATTTCTATACTTAAAATATACATCATGCAAAATGCAAAACCTGTAATGGTAGTTGGCGCTACTGGTTTTTTGGGTACTGAAATTTGTCAACAGCTTATTGCTGCAAATAAAAAAGTAAAAGCATTAGTTCGTGCTACTTCTGATATTGCCAGGGTTAAAGCATTGGAAAATATGGGTATAGAAATAGTTACGGGAGATATAAAAGATAGGTCATCGCTTGAAAAAGCTTTTGCAGGTGTTGGCACTGTTATTTCAACAGTATCATCTACCCGTTCTCGTAATGAAGGGGATTCCATTGAAACAGTTGATAAGCAAGGCCAATTGAATGTAGTGGAGGCTGCCGAGGCAAACGGCGTTGAGCATATTATCTATATTTCTTTTTTAAAATCACCGGAAACTTTTCCCTTGCAGGATGCAAAACGGGAAGTAGAAAAACGAATACAGAAAAGTAAAATGATATATACCATACTTCGTCCAACCTTTTTTATGGAAGTATGGTTAAGCCCGCATTTAGGATTTGATGCAGCAAATGCTACTGCTACTATTTATGGGGATGGAGCCAATAAAATATCCTGGATTGCTACAAAGGATGTAGCGGCTTTTGCTGTTGCATCTTTAGAAAGTGATTCAGCCCGCAATAGGATTATTGACCTGGGAGGTCCAGCGGCCCTTTCTCCACTTGAAGTGGTGAAACTGTTTGAAGAACAAAAAGGCAAAAAATTCCAATTGCAGTTTGTGCCGGAAGAAGCACTTAGAGCCCAAAAAGATAGTGCCGATGATTCCCTTCAACAATCTTTTGCAGCATTAATGCTTACATACGCAGGAGGAGCTATAGTACCGATGGAAGAGACCTTGAAAAATTTTCCTTTGAAACTTGTGTCGGTAAGAGACTATAGGAATATGTTATCCGTTACAAAAACACCTTGATCAATAGCGCATTTTACACGTTTCTTTCTTTGTGACTCTGCCAAAATTTTTCATCTGATAGAACTACAATAACAATTGCCAAAAAAGAGGCAAGATCAGATAAAGAACCCTGAATCACTATATAATGTAATGTAGTTAATGCCGGGGTATAATTTTTGCAGCATATTAGCTTAAAAGAAATTACGCTTTTTGCGATTGAAAGAAACGTTCTGTAAATCAGGTTATGGCGATATTTCATCAATTCGTAAGTCACTAAAACAAAAATATTATGAAAATCAAAAAAATAATAAAGCTCCTCGCAGTGATGTTTTTAGTAACAGTTCTTTCTCCTGTTTATGCACAAGATAAAACCCCTCCACCCTCAAAGTTCGATATGAAAAAAGATGGGGATGGCGATGGGGTTAAAAACAAAAGAGATAAATGTCCTTCTACACCACCCGGGGTTTTTGTTGATGGTACTGGCTGCCCCCTGGATACAGACAAAGATGGAGTGCCAGATTATTTAGATAAGTGTCCTTCTATACCAGGTTCGGCAGATATGAACGGGTGCCAGGATAAAGATAAAGATGGCGTAAGTGATATTGATGATGCCTGCGCCGATGTACCGGGCCTTGCAAGATTTAAAGGTTGCCCTGATAGTGATGGTGATGGTGTTGAAGATTCGAAAGATAAATGTCCAAACGCTAAAGGACTGGATATGTTCCAGGGCTGCCCGGATACTGATGGAGATGGAGTAGAAGATGCCAATGATAAATGTCCTGATACACAAAAAGGTATTAAAGTAGATGCCACTGGATGTTCAGCAGATAGTGATAGAGATGGTGTAATAGATGCAGATGATAAATGCCCTGATACCCAAACAGGAATTAAAGTTGATGAAAAAGGATGCCCTGCTGATACGGATGGAGATGGAGTTTTGGATGCCGATGATAAATGCCCTGGTGTAATTGGTGAGGCAAGTAACAATGGTTGCCCGGTTGTAAAAAAAGAAGCACCAAAACGTTTAAAATTTGCTACCCGCCGAATCAATTTTGAAACTGGAAATGCATTAGTAAAAGTTTCTTCCTATCCGATGTTAGATGAGGTGGCAAATATTTTAAACGAATATCCGGATTATAATTTGAGAATAGGAGGCCACACAGATGCTGTTGAAAAAAATGCCACCACTCTTTCTCAAAGCCGTGTAGATGCAGTAAAATCATACCTGTTGAGCAAGGGTGTAGCTGAAAGCAGAATTGTTGCTACTGGCTATGGTAAAACAAGACCCATGGGTTCAAATGCCAACGCAACAGCAAGAGGGCAAAACAGGCGGGTTGAATTGGAATTGTATTTAAGATAATTGAGATAAAACTAATAGCACCCCTGCAAAAATGTGATGTGTCTCAGTAAACACACGGCTATTTTATTTCATCGATACTTGTCTGTAGCAAGAGACAGAATACCTGGTTATCTTACTTGGCCCTTACTCACAGAAAGCTTTCTTTCTCAATATGAATGTAAACAGTCATTACCCAAACTTTTTGCATTTATAAGTGAAAGTTATATTGCACAAGGCATAAGTATCCATCTTCAAAATCAAGCCTGGAATACCAAAATGTGGAAAGATCAAAAGTGATGCTCTAAGCATGAGACGTTTGTTGCTGGCTGTTACTTCAGGACCAGCTTTGAGAGAAGTTTCAAGTTTTTTGCTATGAAATTCAATGAAAGGTTTGCCTGGGCAGTTTCCGTACTTGATGTAAAACCAAAGGACCATATTTTAGAAATTGGTTGCGGAAACGGGAATTTTAGCGGGACAAATAGCCAGGCAACTTAGCAGCGGAACAGTTACTGCCATTGACAAATCGGTATCGATGATAAAGATGGCTTCCAGGCGAAACAAACCTTTTATTGAAACAGGTAAGGCTCATTTTATAATAAGCGATTTTTTAAAATCAGAACTAAATGAAGCAGCATTTGACAAGATTTTTGGTTTTAATGTAAATATATTTTGGAAAGATGCGACAAGAGAACTCGAGCTTATTAAACTTTACCTGAAACCCAAGGGACATCTTTACATTTTTTACCAGGCTCCATATGATATTGACATAAAAGCAGCAAAACCAATAACAGAAAATTTACAGAGCAACTCCTTTCAGGTTATTGACACCATCTTTAAAAAAATGAGTCCTGCTTCTGCATTTTGTATTGTAAGCAGGCCCATTATAAAATGAGTCATCAAAAAGATATACACAATAATAACTGCGATGCATAATTATTTCTAAAATTAAATTGAAATGATTAAAGATTTCTATTAAATGCCATTGTTGCAATCTCCTCCATAAATTGTCGTTTTTACAAACCCTCTTATCTAAAATGATGAGCGACCTTGATGCTGAGGATCGCAAAGCGCTATGAAGGTCATGCTCAAAATGAAATTAATCAGCGGCTTGATAACTTTTAGGTTATATAAAAAAATCAGCTGCTTTGGAAACTTGTTTAACCCTGGGAGGAATGGTTTTTCAGAAAATGAGTTTTCCCGATTGCAATAATCCATGTTGCTTTAGCATCTTTAACCAGTAATGAAATGCCCGCTAAGCTTTTGCGGAAAGAGCCTGTTTTTGCTAAACTGCAAAAAAAATATTAAATATTAGAAACATTTTTTCAACTCTTTAATTTTATTTATTACATTAACTGATCCATTATTTGCAAATCCCAAATGATGAGCTGTTATCCATCCTATGAAAAAACATTTGCCCTTTCAAAAAAAGTGTAATACAAGAGTATATACAATTAAAGCCAGGCGGAAGCTACCCCGCTATGTTACATTTATTCTGGCTTTTTTTTTCAATGTCTGTTTTATCACCCCGAATGTTTTCGCACAGACAACTTACACCTGGAACGGTGTTACTTCTGCCTGGGATAGCCCCATAAACTGGCTCCCCAACATCGGATCTCCCGGTGAAAGTGATAACGTAATCATTAATGGCGGAGGAATATCCCAACCAATATTAAACGCAGCACTTAACATTAATAATTTAACTGTATCGGATGGCACTTTAGATCTGAACACATTTACACTTACACTTTCAGGCACACCCACCTTTAGTGGTGGTAATGTGAACAACGGAACTTTAAGCATTGTTTCAGGAGGAACCTGCACATTTGGCTCAACTACTTTTGGTGCCTCTATTTCCGGCAGTGCGGTCTCTGTTTTATTTAACGGAGCTATTTTCAATAATACCTTCACTTTTGACAAAACCGGTGCTGCTAATGACAATGGCTCGGGCAACACAACTTTTAATGGTACAACTACAATCAGCAACAGCGGCCCTGGCTATCTTTTGCTGGCCAATATTACAAGTGATATTTTCAATACCGATATAACATTCA
>JALZIY010000327.1 GCA_030860085.1 Bacteroidota bacterium
GCCCTTTGGAGTTACTCTATTGTTTTCCTTTAGCACATGCATTTAAGCCAGGGTTGCCTAAACAGAAGAGGTTTGTAATTACTTATATTGGTAATCCATTACATGAACTGAAAAATTGAAAC
This sequence comes from Bacteroidota bacterium, assembly GCA_030860085.1. Lineage (GTDB taxonomy): Bacteria > Bacteroidota > Bacteroidia > Chitinophagales > Chitinophagaceae > Flavisolibacter. The sequence continues at coordinate 123 of JALZIY010000327.1, forward strand.
ATGTCATTTAAAATTCTAAATTAATATTTTTTTCACTGGCAATGGATCAGCACACTCACTCAAAAGTTGTTGCACCGTTTTAAAAAAAATCGGATGAACGAATGATGGGGCAATACCATTAAGACATTGTAATGCAAATCTCCTCTTATGCAATTGCGGATGTGGGATGGTCAGGCCTTTTTGTTCAATTACTTCTTCATTAAAAAATAAAATATCAATATCAATAAAACGTGGGCCGTATTTTACATCTCTCTTTCTTCCTAAATCTTTTTCAATTTTCAAAAGATGATCCAGCAATGAGCTGGCAGAAAGTGCCGTATGGATTTCCAGTGCCTGGTTTAAAAAAAAAGGCTGATCCTCTAATCCCCAGGCTGCAGTTTCATAAACACAAGAATTATTAACAATAGCACCTACTGTTTCAATAATAGCTTCTTTCGCATTCAGCAAATATTCCAGGCGGTTACCAAGGTTGCTGCCTGTTAATATATAAGAAACATTCATAAGTGGTAACAAAGGGTGTCAAATATCTTTTATTTTAGCAGCATAATTGTAATCAGCCATGAGAAGCTTTTTTAAAATGTTCCTTGCGTCTTTTTTAGCGATGATAGTTTTTTGTATTGCAGGTGTTTTTTTGTTAGTGGGAATGGCAAGTTCACTGGCCTCCAAAGAAAGGCCTTCCGTGGCAGAAAAATCGGTTCTTACCATTAATCTGAGCCAACATTATCCTGAAAGAATGCATGAAAATCCTTTAGGTATTATTACCAATGAAGAAACCGATGTGCCGGGCTTGTATGATGTGATTCGGTTAGTAAAGCATGCAAAACAAGATAAAAACATTGCAGGCATTTTTATTGATGCCAATAATAATGGAAACAGCTTTGCCTCCAGCGAGGAACTGAGAAATGCAATTCTAGATTTTAAAAGCAGCAAAAAATTTGTATTGGCTCATGGTGATATTATGACACAGCAAGCTTATTTCGTTGCCAGTACAGCTAATCGTTTGTATCTGAATCCCAGTGGTGTGTTAGATTGGAAAGGATTCAATGTAGATCTTATTTTTTTAAAAGGCACATTGGATAAATTGAAAATTGAACCGCAAATTTTCTATGCCGGCAAATTTAAAAGTGCCACGGAACCTTTGCGCACAACTAAAATGACACCTGAAAACAAATTACAAACCGCTGAATGGTTAAATGATCTGTATAATCATTTTTTAGTAAAGACTTCGCAGGCCAGGGGAATTGATACAGCCACTTTACATAACCTCGCAAACACTGGCGCTGTACAGAATGCACAGGATGCCTTAACTAATAAACTGGTTGATGGTTTAAAATATGATGATGAAATAAAAGCCGAAATAAAGAAAAATCTGGGAATAGATAAATATGACAAACTGAATTTTATCTCTATTAATAAATATGCTGATGCTGCTGATTATAAACAAAGCGGCAGTTCACGCATCGCTTTAATTTATGCAGAGGGTGATATAATAGACGGGAAGGGTGATAAACAAATGATAGGCAGCGAGGATTATATAAAATTGGTACGTAAAGCCAGGTTAGATAAATCTATCAAAGCAATAGTATTTCGTATTAACTCAGGTGGCGGCAGTGCCTTAGCAAGTGAAAATATCTGGCGCGAATTATCATTAGCAAAGGCCGAAAAACCTTTGGTGGTAAGTTTTGGAGATGTAGCTGCTTCGGGTGGTTATTATATTGCTGCCCTTGCAGATTCCATTTTTGCCTCTCCCAATACTATCACCGGTTCGATTGGTGTCTTTGGATTGATACCCAATATGGAAGGTTTTTTTAATGATAAATTGGGTATCACTTTCGATGGGGTGAAAACAGCCACGTATGCAGATGCTGGTGCCATCTATCGTCCGCTAAGCGAAGCAGAAAAAAAGTTTGCACAGGAAGGTGTTGACCGCATTTATTTGCAATTTAAACAGCGGGTTGCACAGGGCCGCAAAAAAGATATGGCCTACATTGACAGTATTGCACAAGGCCGCGTATGGAGTGGTGAAGATGCACTTCGCCTGGGCCTCGTTGACAAAATAGGTGGTTTGCAAAATGCAGTTGATTGCGCCGCAAGAATGGCTAAACTAAAAGACTACCGCCTGAGGGAATATCCGGAAGTAAGTAGCTGGTTTGATGAATTATTAGGTCGCACTAAAACGGAACCGACCGCTAAACTAAAAGAACAGGTAGGCGAAGAAAATTTCCGCATCTTCCAGGAGATGATAAAATTGAAAAATTTGTCCGGCACTATACAAGCACGTTTGCCTTTTTCTTTTTTTATCCGTTGATCGTTAGTGGTTAATAATTGGCAGATGACGTAAGGTAATAGCATCCATCCATTGCCCTGTTCTTTAGAACAGGGACAAATAAATAATAACAAGGAAAGGCTTTAGCCCAAAATATTTGTATTCATGAGGCTAAAGCCAACAATAAACTTATTCTCCCTGCACTGAAGTGCAGGGCAATAAAGGGTGCAGGGCAATAAAAGCGCAGGATAAAAAAGTTAAACCCTTTATTTAATAACATTGCTGAGACATGATGAAATTAATATCTCATACCTTATGACCAAATATTTAATTCCTAACTCATAATTCTCACACTTGCAACCAAAATATAGTCAATCAAAAGCAATGCTGGCCATTACCAAAGCCAGCCTCCGTGCTATTTTACGCAGCCCTTCTGCCATTGTTTTCAGCATTTTTTTTCCGTTGATATTTATACTGGTATTTGGGTTTATTGGAAGGGGCGGGGGCCCCACTTACCGTATTGTAATGGACAGTAAGAGTGATACGACCAATCCTATTTTAGATTCCTTACGCAGCAAAAAAAATGTACGTTTTGTCAGATATGCAGAAGAGAAAGCCTTGCAATCAGATTTGAATAAAGGAAGGATTACCGGCATATTACAAATTGAAAAATCCATCATACCTAATTCAGGTTTTCAATATTTTATACGATTCAAAACTACTACAGCCAGTGCCGATAAATTTTCTACCTTTTTCCCCTTATTAGAAAACATTGTTACGAAAATAGACAAAGCGACTTTTCAGAACAGGCAAACAATCGGGCAAATCGTTCCTGAAGTAAAAGAAGTCCGTGAATACAGGACAATCGATTTTATTTTACCCGGCCAGTTAGGTTTTTCTTTATTGAGTGCAGGGATTTTTGGCGTGGCTTTTTTGTTTTTTGGTTTGCGACAGCAATTAGTATTAAAGCGGTTTTTTGCAACACCTATCCGGCGTGGTTATATCATTTTAGGTGAGGGGATCAGCCGTGTGATTTTCCAACTTTTGACAGCAGTAATTATCGTTGGCATCGGTTATTTCGCTTTTAACTTTACGCTGGTTAATGGATGGATTACTTTTTTAGAAATAATGATATTAAGCTTTATTGCCTTGCTGGTGTTTATGGGTTTTGGTTTCATCGTCAGCGGAGTTTCGAAAAGCGAAAGCGCCATTCCGCCGTTGGCTAATTTAATTACCATGCCCCAATTTTTGTTAGCAGGTACTTTTTTTTCTATTGATGTGTTTCCGAAATGGTTGCAACCAATCAGCAATGCTTTACCACTCACTTATTTTAATAATGCCATGAGAAAAATTGCTTTTGAAGGCGTTCCTCTTACCGATTGTTGGTTAGAACTGGCTGTACTTAGTGGATGGGGAATTGTGGCGTATGCAATTGCTATAAAAGTTTTTAAGTGGGAGTGACGAGTTCACGAGTTTA
>JALZIY010000423.1 GCA_030860085.1 Bacteroidota bacterium
GGTCAATAGAATAAAGATTTTCATTCTTAATTATGTATGCCCATACATTTCCTTCATTTTTTTCTACCCAATCCAATTGTTTTTTTGAAAACCCTGTTTTAACACTGTCTGCGGCATCCGGTAAAAAACGATCCAATACATACCAGGCTTTGCCTTTTTCTACCATTTGCTCAATCAATGGCCGGCCTGCACTTTGATCCGGATACAGATCATCTGCAATTAGTTTCATAGCATCAGCAACAAGATATTCTTCATCAAAACGCCGGCTGCGGTAAGTGGGTGCAATTTCCATTATATATCTTTCTGAACCATAGAGAGAAAAACTTTTACCTAAATAAAATTGCAGGCTTAGACCTAAAAAATCCGGACCTAAAAAATTTGGTGTGTAGGTATCTCCCATTTTTGCTAACGCATCTACGGGACCGACCAATGTAATTATTTTTGATACTTTATAATCGGGGTAATAATATTTTACATATTTAAAAGCAGTGGCAAAATCTTTTTCAATGTCATCAAAATCACCATATTTTTTTTGTGTTGAGTCTATCAAAAACCGGCTTTGATCAATAAAAAATTTTACCTGCCTTCCAGTAGTAGAATCATTGTTCAATCCTAAAACATATTGCAAGTAAATTGGTAAAAAAGTTGGATAAGTTTGTCGTAACCGGGCTAATTCAGATGAAATATTATTTGTATCGATTTTAAACAGATCTTTTTCAAATCGTTGCACCTGCAGATCTATTTTGATGTCGGATACATCAGGTTTACTTTTATCATTACTGCAAGAGGTTATAAATATGATTATTATTAAAAGCAATAGTCTAAACATAAAATGTAAAACGGTAAGGTTACTAATTTATTACGGAACTTTGTTTATCAAATGAAGCGGACATTCAAACTGTCGTTTCTCTCCTTTCTCCTAAAGGAAATTTTAAACTATAAACCTGATGCTCCTCTTTAGGAAATGGGGGCTTACATTATGAAAATATTCTTAGCGCAGCAAAACTATCACATTGGCAACTTTGAATCGAATGCAAAAAAAATTATTGATGGCATTAATAAAGCAAAGCATGCCGGTGCCGACCTGATTTTGTTTTCTGAACTATGTATTTGCGGCTATCCTCCGCGTGATTTTGTAGAGTTCAATGATTTTATTAATCAGTGCTACCAAACAATTGACAGAATTAAAGAGCATGCTGATGATATTGGCGTGCTGATTGGCAGCCCAGCCCGTAATCCACGCAAAGAAGGCAAGGATCTGTTTAACGCCGCTTTTCTTTTGCATGAAAAACAAATTAAAGCGGAGATCCACAAAACGCTTTTACCCACCTACGATATTTTTGATGAATACCGTTATTTTGAACCTGCGTTTGAATGGAAATGTATAGTATTTAAAGGAAAAAAATTAGCCGTTACTATTTGCGAAGACATTTGGAATCTTGGCGATAATCCGCTGTATCGTATTACACCTATGGAAATGCTGATAAAAGAAAAGCCTGATGTAATGCTCAATCTTTCCGCTTCTCCTTATAACTATGCGGCTGATGTAGTGCGCCGGAGTATTATGGAAGCGCATGTTGATAAATACAATTTGCCTATGTTGTATTGTAATGCCGTAGGTGCACAGACAGAAATTATTTTTGATGGCGGCAGCCTCGTTTATGATATTAATGGCTCGCTTGTAAAAGAGATGAAATATTTTGAAGAAGACTATGCTTTATTTGATTTAAAAGAATTAAGCGCTACCACTTCATTAATAGAAAAAACAAAAGTTGCACAACCCTCGCTTATAAACGAAGCGACCAAAAATAAAAGATCGGTGCAAAGCGAGGTTGAAGCCTTGGTCTCTCCCCTCCCGGCGGAGTTGGAGGGGGCCTTAAAAAAATATTATTATTCTGCTGCAGAAGTAGGTCATGATTCAGACACACTTGAATACCTGACTGAGGAAAAAAATATAAGCGAAATTTACCAGGCTCTCATTTTAGGCATTCGGGATTATTTTAATAAAATGGGTTTTAAAAAAGCTACCCTTGGTGCAAGCGGAGGGATAGACAGTGCTTTGGTACAGGTTTTAGCTGTGGAAGCTTTAAGAAAAGAAAATGTACATGTATTATTAATGCCATCAGAATTTTCTACCGGGCATTCAGTGTCGGATGCAGAAAAGTTAAGTAAAACCCTCGGTAATCCCTACGATATTGTTCCCATAAAAGAAGTGTATAGTTCTTTTATAAGCACACTAAAACCCATTTTTAAAGATCTGCCTTTTAG
>JALZIY010000441.1 GCA_030860085.1 Bacteroidota bacterium
GCCCATAACGAGTACCTTTCGTATAAACAAAATCTTAAATGCGGGAAAATTTTTCTCCGTCTTTTCTTTATTCTTTTTCTTATTATTCAATACGGCACAAGCACAGACCAATGACCCTTGCCGTGCCCTCGTGGTAACCCACAATTCGGCATGGATTAAATATCCGAGTTGTCCTAGGGGCACCAACGGTGAGATTACACTAGGCTTCAGTGGTTTTATGGGTTCTTACACCGTTCGTGTGTTTATGATCTTAAACCAAACATTGGTGGAACAGCCAGGCTTAAGAAGAACGAATCAGACCGCAAGCACACAAACCTGGTCAAACCTTGGCCCGGGATATTATTGCTTCCTGATTACAGACAATGGCAGGGGTTGCACAGAGACTTTAGATATAGTGCTTTTTTGTGAGGAGCTCGGTAGGCAAGGCTGCACCCCCGGTTTCTGGAAGAATCACACAGATTGTTGGCAAACATGGGCAACGGCAACACCACTTTATCCTGACCAGACGGTGGAGAGCATCTTCGATGTGCCTAACGATTATGGCCTTGACAACGTGACGCTCCTGGAAGCATTGCAAGGCGGCGGCGGTCCCGGCTTAACGGGTGCAGCAACAGTACTGCTGCGTGCTGCAGTGGCTGCCCTGCTGAACGCTGCACATACGGATGTGGATTACCCGAGAACATGGGCTTCGATCATAGCCGATGTGAATGCAGCCCTCGCCAGCCGGAACAGACAAACCATGCTGGACCTCGCTGAAGCTTTGGACAGAGACAATAACTCGGGTTGCTCCATTAATGCACATTGCGAGGCAAAGGGAGAAGATAAATCTGCCCGCGAAAGGACAATAAGTATAGCTGATGTTGCAGCTGAACTGAGTGTCAAAGCCCTTCCGAACCCATCTTACGGGGCATTCAACGTGCAAACCGAAGGCGGTTCAACCGATAAAATCTCGATGCGCATTATGGATATGCAAGGAAGACTGGTAGAACAACGTCAGAATGTACAGCCAAATCAAGTACTACAGATAGGCGAAAATTATAGTTCCGGTACGTACTTCGTAGAAGTATTGCAAGGTGCAAAACGGAAACAGATGAAATTAGTAAAATCGGGTAATTAAATCTTTTGAAACGAAAGAAGCCGTCTCATAAATTGTGAGACGGTTTTTTTATTTAATTTTTTACATGAATATTTTTTATTTACCTCGTCTCTGGATGTGTCTGTTTTGTATATACTTCAGATGTTTTAGAAAGGAAAAAGAAAACAACCTCTTTCAAGCTGCTTTCTTCTCAAATTATGTGCTAATGCCAGTAATCCGGTTTCGATCATTAATTTTCTTTACCAAAAAACAACAATAGTTATGCAATCCCCTTGTGCATAAACCTAATAGAAAATTTGAAAATAAAAAAAGAGATTGCCTACTTTTGAGACACCTCTTTTTTTTGCAGATTATACACGGCTGTGCCAATGGTTGGAAAAATAAAGGAATATCCCGCTGCTTCTATTTTTTTGTTGCTGACGGTTGCACTTTTTAATATTTCAATGCTCATTTCTCCCAGCATTATTTTTAAAATAAATTCAGGAACATGCGCAGTGATGTGAAAACCACCCTTTGCTTTTGCCATTGTGTTTATTAGCTCTTTATTTGAAACTGGATTAGGAGCTACTGCGTTGTACACACCGTTTAATTTTTCGTTTTCAATGGCATAAATAAAAAGCTGTACTAAATCATCAATATGAATCCAGCTTACTATTTGTTTGCCGTTGCCTAAAATTGTGGCAGCACCATATTTCAGTGGCTTTTCAAATTCGTAATAAGCGCCTCCTTTATTGCCTAATACAATTCCAATACGGTAAATAACTAATCGTTTAGCTAATTGTTGTACAGGTTGAATGGCTGCTTCCCACTGCCTGGCAGTATTGCCAAGGAAAGAATTATCAGCCGGATCATTTTCAGTAAATGGGTTTGGATTAGGAATTTGCAGATCAGCACCATACCAGCCAATGGCTGAGGCACTGATAACCGCTTTTACATTATTTGGAATTTCCTGCAAGGCTTTTACTACTAATTCTCCACTCTTTATGCGGCTATCTGCTATTTCTTTTTTACGTTTAATCGTCCATCTTTTACCTGCAACGTTGGCACCGGCTAAATGAATAATGTAATCAGCTTTTTCAATGGATTCTCTTTCAATGGTGCCACTCTCAATATTCCAGTTGGCATAACTAATTTTACTGACAGGCTTTTGTTTTTGCTTATTGCGTGTAAGAATAATAACATCATATCCTTTTTCCAATAAGGATTTGGTTAACGCTTGCCCTATCATGCCAGTGCCGCCTGTGATTAAAACTTTTGCCATAATAATAAGTACAAATGAAACGAATACTTGTTTTTGTAAAGAATGATTGTACTACGCTCCATAGAATTGCTGCAGTACACGAGTGCGACGCAACAAACGATCATAGTAGTAATAAAGCCGGGTAAATAAATATATAAATTCTCTTTTACCAATGCTTTACCAATTATAAAGCTATCTTTATGCCGAACACTATACTCTCTCTTTAGCAGACTAGATACTTCACATTCCGTAAAAGTTAATCCAGTCATAACGACGGGGATAGTACCCTAGCTCCTCTCTTTGTTACAATTACACTGTTAGCAGTTAGTATTTTTCATTATAATATTTTAATACATTGACATTCGAAAAATTAGGTCTTATTGAGCCTTTATTAAAGGCACTTAAGACAGAAGGCTATACAACGCCTACCCCTATTCAAACTCAATCCATCCCGGTGGTTTTAGACAGAAAAGATCTTTTGGGTTGTGCCCAGACAGGTACCGGAAAAACAGCAGCATTTGCGCTTCCCATTTTACAAATCCTTTCAACAGACAAAAGAAATGCGAAGGGTTATAAACACATTCGTGCCTTGATATTAACTCCTACAAGAGAGTTGGCTACACAAATTCATGAAAGCTTTGGCACTTATGGCAGATACACAGGTATGAAGCAGGATGTGATTTTCGGCGGCGTATCTCAATACACGCAAACGGCAGGGTTACGTAACGGTACCGATGTATTGATTGCAACACCCGGACGTTTATTAGACCTCATGAACCAGGGTCATGTGCACCTTGACCACTTAGAAATTTTTGTATTGGATGAAGCAGACCGCATGCTGGATATGGGGTTTATAAATGATGTGAAAAAGATCATTCGTGCATTGCCGGCGGAGAAACAAACTTTGTTTTTCTCAGCAACCATGCCACCAACTATTGCCGGATTGGCTAACAGCATTTTGCACAACCCTGTAAAAGTGGAAGTAACTCCCGTTTCTTCTACTGTGGAGATCATTGATCAATCCGTATTTTTTGTATACGGACGCGACAAACAAACACTGCTATTACACCTTTTGCAGGCACATAATATCACACGTACGC
>JALZIY010000015.1 GCA_030860085.1 Bacteroidota bacterium
GAAAAATGTATGGTGATGAAGCTGTAAATAAATGGAAGGACTGTCGCCAACAGTTGCTTGATGAACCAACAAGGAAAGTTTTTACAAATGCTTTTATGGAAAAAGGTGGATTGGCGTGAACGGTATAGGTGGGAATTGAGATTTGCTCTAAATAACATCCACATCTGGTATCACCAACACCTTTGTAAATCTTTTTTGGGCATGCAGCACCGTTATTTGCTTTAACACATTTTCTTTACACCTGGTTATGAGTTGACTGTCACGTGGCAGCTTCAGCAATAATTCCATTAGGAATAAACTTCTCACTCGGTTAATAACTGGCTCTGCCGGACCAACAATATATTTTCCGTACGCTGTTTGTAACATTTTAGCAAAGACATGTGCACCTTCTGTTACTATTTCTCTTTCCTTATGTTTAAATGAAAGATGAATGATCCTCGAAAAAGGAGGATAGAAGAATTGCCTTCTTTTCTCAATTTCTTCGTTGTACATGCCCACGTAGTTGTGCCGCTGCACATGCTGTAAAATGGGATGAACGGGGTTAGATGTTTGTATCAGTACTTTACCAACGCCATCCTTTCTTCCCGCCCGGCCACTTACCTGCTCCATCAATTGAAAGGCTCTTTCATTTACCCTGAATTCAGCAAAATGTAATAAGCCATCTGCATCTAAAATGCCCACTAATTCCACGTTATCAAAATCCAATCCTTTTACCACCATCTGCGTGCCTACCAATACATCGAGTTTTTTTTGTTCAAACTGCTGTATCAATATATCGTGTGCATTCTTATTTCGTACGGCATCAAAATCCATACGTCCACTTCTTAAATTAGGAAGGTCTTTTTCCAACACCTCCTCTACCCTTTCTGTTCCAAAACTTCGTTGCATTAATTTATCGCTTCCGCAAGCCTGGCAGGTATTGACCGGCGGATACACATTGCCGCAATAATGGCATTTTAATTTATTGGAAAATTTATGATAGGTCAGCGATACATCACAATGTTTGCATTGAGCAATCCATCCGCATACACTGCATAATTGGTATGGCGAATATCCCCGGCGATTTTGAAAAAGTATCACCTGCTTTCCCTTGGCAACAGTTTGCTTAATAGCCTCTAATAATTGACTGGAGAACATTAGTTTTTCACCTTGTGGTTTTGGAATAGCTCTTATGTCAACCATTTCAATTACAGGCAATTTTACCTCACCATATCTTTCCATTAATTGCACTAATCCATACTTACCTGTCGTAGCATTGTAATAGCTTTCTAAAGAAGGAGTGGCACTCCCCAACACCACTTTTGCATTGACCAAAAAAGACATATAAATGGCAGCGTCTCTTCCATGATAGCGTGGTGCAGGATCCTGTTGTTTATAAGAGCTGTCATGTTCTTCATCGCAAATAATCAAACCTAATTGCTGATAAGGAAGAAAAAGAGATGACCTTGCACCCAATACCACTTTCATTTCCCCGGATTTTACTTTATTCCATATCTCCACCCTTTCATTATGACTGAATTTGGAATGATAGATACCTATGTAACCGCCAAAATATTTTTGTAACCGCCGAATGATCTGCGAGGTCAATGCAATCTCCGGCAACATATACAAAACTTGCTGACCCTTTCTGATAAAGCGTTCTATCAATTTTATATAAATGAGTGTTTTTCCGCTGGAGGTAATGCCATGCAATAAACAAACCTGTTTTTGAAGAAGGCTTTCATCAACTTCGTGTAATGCTTGTTCTTGCAAAGGAGTTAATGCAAAATCTATATTTACATCTTTGGGCAAATAATGTAACCGGTCTATCTTTCGCTTTTCTGCACGTAGGATCTCTTTATCAATCAATCCTTTTAGCTGTGCATCAGATGCAGAAGATTTTTTCAGTAGCTGTGTTTTTGTTACCTCGCCTTCTGTTTTCATTAAGTGCAGGTAACCAAGCAATAATTCCATCTGCCTGGGTGCACGGCTCCAGTTATTTAATAATTCGGAGAGCTTTTCTTCGTTATCATATTGTGGATTAAGCAGTATAAAGGTTTCTTTTTTGGGCGCATAGGTTTGCTTCAATGACTCCCACACAAAACAAAGTTTTTTGGCAATCAATTTATTAACGATAGGATAAACGTGAGTCACATCTAATATCTGCTGTACTTCAGTTAACCGTAATTCATGCTTTATTAACAATGCTTCTGCCACCAAATATTCCTCATTCTCCAATGAAGAAAAATCATCGCCGTATTCTTCATTAAAAACAATTACAGTTTCACTTGATAATTTAAAATGAGAAGGAAGCGCAGCCGCCATCACCTCGCCTTCTGTACACATATAATAGATAGCGATCCACTCCCAAAGTTTTAATTGATAAGCTTGAATCACCGGCTCGGTATCCAGCACATTCAAAATTTCTTTTGCTTCAAAACTTTGTGGTTTGTCCTCATGGATCCTTTTTACAATCCCTGCATATTTCTTGTTTTTCCCAAGGTTCACTTCTACACGACAACCCGGTTGCAGGTTTTCCATTAAATGCTCAGGAATTTGCCAGGTATAGTTTTTAGGCAAAGCCAGTGGTATAATGATCTCTGCGTAATTCATTTGAAAATGGATTTTATTTCACGCAGTTCAATTACAATAATCTCAGTAATTTTCTTATACTTTAAATCAGGCATAGTTAATCTCCAAAAATACTCCGCCTAATTCATGTAAACTCCAAATAATGGTTCAAAAATTCATCTCTTACTTTTTAATATAATATTGTCAATCTCTGATACCCCTCCTTAGTTATAATGACAGTAAAAAGCAAATCTTTGATTATCATTAGGCCGAACCTTCTAATATACACCCAAGCTATTAAATGATTTTTTTCAAGCAGCTATATAATACAGTTTAAATATTCTTTGTAGAGATTTAACAAGTTCTTCCCCGGATGTATTTAGCCTGTGTATTTTTTACACCATAAAAAAATTGAATATAGCATTGCCCTTGTTAGAGGATTTAGTATTTAGTTAGATGAACTCCAAAAAAGATCTAACACAAGTCTTCAACTCCAGGATAAAGATTTATCGAAATCCTTTTCACTCAACAAAAATCGGGTTTTTTTGATGTGTTTATTAACAGAACCCATTTCCACCACTCCTGTAGTCATTTGAACACTTGCGTAGATTTCTTCAGGCAAATAAGAAACCATCGTAAATTATTATCTTAAGTACTATGATGATAGCGATGAAGTTTTATATTCTTTTTTCTTATTAAATTTTCTAAGCCAAAAGTCGCTTTCACAAGACTTCAGGTTTTATATTAATGGAAGCAATATTAAAGATTCCACATTCCGGATATTAAGGATGGTGATTTGCTGCGTGTTATTTTTATAAATAAAAGCACAGGTTACAAATTCCTGATTTCGCATGTATCTATCATTCTTATTCCAATACAAACTAAAAACAATAATACAACCTTCATTATAGATACTACAGAATTTTCAATAGCAAATCCCAAAGCAAAATATGCTTCTTCCCCTACGTTCACTCTTGACC
>JALZIY010000019.1 GCA_030860085.1 Bacteroidota bacterium
GGTTATGGTGGCACACAACGCCTGGTGCAACTGGTAGGAAAAGGCCGGGCATTAGAACTTTTAATGTCTGGCAATATGATTGATGCGTCAACAGCATTACAATATGGTCTTGTAAATTATGTTGTGCCTATCGATGATTTGTTAACCAAAACAAACACCATTTTACAAACCATTATTACGAAAGCGCCATTAGCTATTGCTCATTGCATTAAAGCTGCTAATGCAGTATTTGATCATAGCCTTAATGGTTATGATGTAGAAATAGAATCTTTTGGAGAATGTTTTAATACAGCAGATATGAAAGAAGGCGCTGCTGCTTTTTTAGAAAAAAGAAAGGCAAATTTTATGGGAAAATAATACTATTACTGTAGGGATTTGCCAATGGCAAATCCTAATAAAAGTAATAGCGATCGCACATTCAGTTATTTTTTTATGACACTACATTCCATTCTCCGGAAAAATGCGAATTGTTTTTACAAACCGGCGTTTATAATAATCACTAAGCGGTGTAATGGTTACACCCATTGCTTTACCTGATGTTGAATGAATAAATTTGAGTGTATCAGAATTAGATACGATTAGCCCCATGTGACCTACATGTCGTTCCAATGGGTTAGTTCCTGTAAACAAAATAATATCTCCGCGTTTGGCCTCTTCCACCGGAATGGTTTTACCCACATTTGTAAAATCAACAGATGAACGTGGTACACTGATATTAAAATGATTAAATACATATGTTATAAATCCGGAACAATCGAACCCAACTCTTGGATTGATTGATGCATACACGTAGGGTGTTCCGATCAGGGTTTCGGCAAAACCCAACACTCGTTCGGGGTTTACTTTTTTCGTATCAATTCCTTTCGATGGTGGTAAAATAGCAATGTCTTTATTCTGTGCATTATCTATTGGCGGTATAGCTATTGCAGTTAAGCTATCTTGCATTACAGGGATTAAACCAGTTTTAGTTGTAGTGTCTTTATTAACTACTAACCCTTCATCGCTTTCAGGCACTTTCCAATTACAGGAAGCAAGCGAAAAACTTAGCAACAATATTCCTATAATATTTAGACTTTGCATCATTTAATATTATCATTTTTTTAATCAAAAACAAAACCAGACTATTAAGGCTAAACAGTTTTGCATTAATTTATCTTTGCACACCTAAAATAACCTGCAATGGAATACCGGATAGAAAAAGATACCATGGGCGAAGTAAAGGTGCCTGCTGATGCATATTACGGTGCGCAAACTCAACGCAGTATAGAAAATTTTAAGATCGCACAGGACATAAACAGAATGCCGATAGAGATTATCCGGGCTTTTGCCTATCTCAAAAAAGCTGCTGCCATAACTAATTTTGAAGCGGCTTTACTTACGCAGGAAAAACTAGACCTGATTAATAAAGCTGCCGATGAAATTTTAGCAGGAAAGCTAGATAATTATTTCCCCCTGGTTGTTTGGCAAACCGGCAGTGGTACACAAAGCAATATGAATGTAAATGAAGTGATTGCTTACCGTGCACACGTTATAAATGGTGGTCAGTTGAATGACAAAGAAAAAGTATTGCATCCTAACGACGATGTAAATAAATCACAATCGTCAAATGACACATTTCCAACAGCTATGCATATTGCTGCATATAGAATATTAGTTAATACTACGATACCGGGAATTGAAAAACTTCGTGATACATTGCAAGAAAAAAGCAAGCAGTTCATGAATGTTGTAAAAATCGGTCGCACTCATTTTATGGATGCTACACCCTTGACCCTTGGACAAGAATTCAGTGGGTATGTTTCGCAGCTAAATCATGGATTAAAAGCCATAAAAAATACATTGTCACACCTCGCAGAGTTAGCACTTGGCGGCACTGCTGTAGGCACAGGCATTAATACACCAGAAGGTTATGCAGAAAATGTAGCGGCACATATTGCCAGGCTCACAGGCTTACCATTTGTAACCGCCGAAAATAAGTTTGAAGCTTTGGCAGCACATGATGCGATTGTTGAAACGCATGGTGCTTTAAAAACGATTGCTGTCAGTTTAATGAAAATTGCCAATGATGTTCGCATTCTTTCGTCCGGACCACGTTCAGGTATTGGAGAAATATTTATCCCTGATAACGAACCTGGTTCTTCCATTATGCCAGGCAAAGTAAATCCAACTCAAAGTGAAGCATTGACAATGATTGCAGCACAGGTTCTTGGTAATGATGTAGCTATAAATATCGGTGGAGCTACCGGTCATTTTGAACTGAATGTGTTCAAGCCAATGATGATCTATAATTTTTTACACAGCGCACGATTAATTGGCGAAGGTTGCATCAGCTTTACAGATAAATGTGCTGCGGGTATTGAGCCTATTGAGGAAAATATTAAAAAGCATGTAAATAATTCTTTAATGCTTGTAACTGCGTTGAACACTAAAATTGGTTATTATAAAGCAGCGGAAATTGCTCAGAAAGCACATAAAGAAGGAACAACCTTAAAAGAAATGGCTGTTAAATTAGGTTATGTAACCCCTGAGCAGTTTGATGAATGGGTTGAACCCGCTAAGATGGTAGGTGGCCCCCTGTCCCCCGGTGGGGGAACTTAGGTCCAAAAAACTTTCATTAATACAATTAGGTTTCCGTATAGTCAGTCGGCACGTTAACACTATCATAGTTCTTGAATACTGTTATACTTTATTTAGCAATACGCAACAATTTTTTATTTTATTTCCAGGTAAAAACTTGTAGCACTTAAAAAAAAGAATTAGCCCTATTGCAGTTAAAAATCATTTTACTTACTTTAACACATTAGAATAAACGTTTCCAATATCCAAAAATCCTACTGCTATGAAAAGTCAACTCGCAACTGCTGTATTACCCGGCAGTCATCCGTTAAAAATTGCTCACGTTGAACCAGTCAAAACAAATATGGTTTTGACCATTGTAAATTTTGAGTTAAAGCATAAAAAATCTCCTTACTTTAAAAAATTTTTCCAGGTTACCCCGGCAGTTCAGGAAGAAGCCAATTGGGATAATGATTGGTTTAATAGTTATGAGTAATTTTTAGTTAATCATCTTTTGCGAATAAATAGCCTGGCCATTGGTATAATTATTCTTATAAATATTAGCAGCATTTCTTAAAACTTACTGCTAATTTCTTTTTATGTCTTTTGCTGAATAATATAACCACGTTCACTTTATAACCCCTAAACACAATTTCAGCATTCATCAGGTAAATATTAGAGATCAAAAATTTTTATCAGCAGTAGGAATTAATCAATTGTAATAAAAAGCACTGGTGAATTACCTGATGGATTTTATACTATAAAGCGTTTAATGAAGGATTAATTATAACGAAAAAAATAATAAAGTCAAGCAGATAGCATTTACATTACATGCGCCTGATCGCTTACTTCAGAACTCGTTTCTACTGTGGAATATGTCGTAGGTTCTTTTTTATGCAAAAATCTTTTTTGGAAAACCAACAAGGTAATAACTCCAACAGAAATAGCTGCATCTGCAATATTAAAAATGGGGCTAAAAAATTCAAAGTCTCTTCCACCAACAAAAGGGAACCACTCCGGATAATTAGATCGTATCATGGGAAAATAAAGCATGTCAACTACATGTCCCTGTAAAAATCCTTCATAATTAGTTCCCTGGGGAGGAAATAAGGTGGCTACCGTATTGTAATCGCTTTTAGAGAAGATCAATCCGTAAAACATGCTGTCAATTAAATTGCCTAATGCACCTGCATATATTAATGATGCGCAAACAATAAAACCTCTTGAATAACCTTCCCTCACAATTTTTCCCAGATACCAGGTTCCAAATATAACAGCCGCAAAACGAAAAACAGTAAGCACAATTTTACCCCAAACACCACCAAATAATTCCATTCCCCATGCCATTCCTTTATTTTCAATAAAATAAAGTTTAGCCCATGGCAATGCTGCTATATCCATAACATGCCCAAACGGAAAGCTTGTTTTTATCCAGAATTTTAAGGCCTGGTCGACAGCAATAATTAAAACAATAATGAGTACAGCAGAACGAAGTTTCACAATAAAAATATTAGGTGAACAAAGATAAGGGTTGACAGTTGCCAGATTATTTATATGATGTTAAAGGGTGCATCCAATTTTCGCCGGTTAGTGGGACACAACGCGGGGCGGCGGCCGTGGGCAGTGTCATCACTGCCCACAATTATATAAAGACTACTCCTGAAAATAAATCCGTTTTACCCGTTGCGAAACAGAGGTCATTATTTCATAGGGGATAATGTTTGCCCACTCCGCCATTTGTTGCAAGGGTAATTCTTTTCCGAAAATAATTACTTCGTCACCTTCTTTTACACCTCTGACATCAGTCACATCAATCATGGTCATATCCATACAAACGATGCCAGCAACAGGCGCTAATTTTCCGTTCACCCACATCTTTCCTACTCCATTGCTAAACTGTCTTGAATAACCATCTGCATAACCAATACGAACGGTAGCAATAACCATATTTTCTTTTACAGTACCTCGCCTGTTATAACTTATTGTTTCTCCAGCTTTTAATTTTTTTATTTGTGCAATGGTAGAACGTAGGGTAGCAACGGGTTGTAAGTTTAAGTGGTTTGTTGAAATCTCCATTCCATACAATCCTATTCCTAAACGTACCATATCCATTTGTAAATTAGTATGTCGGATGATAGCTGCAGAATTAGAAATATGTTTTAAGAATGGATAAGAAACAGCAGTTTCTAAAATAGAAACAGCTTTATTAAACACCGCTGCCTGTTCATTGGTAAAAACATCTTGTGCCGGATCTTCACTAGCAGCTAAATGGCTAAATGCAGTTTCAATTTTTATAAAATAAGAGCTTTTTAAATGTTCAGCAACTTTATCTACATCCTCTAAACTAAACCCAAGGCGGTTCATGCCTGATTCAATTTCTATATGAACCGGGAAATTATTCAACCCTTGTTCTTTTAAATAATCTTCAAACTGTGTAAGCAATTGAAAAGAATAAATAACCGGATGAAGATTAAATTCTGTTAATGCGCTAAAAGAAGAAATATCTGCATTCATTACCATTATAGGAACAGAAATACCTGCCTTTCTAAGATCAACACCTTCATCAGCATAGGCC
>JALZIY010000029.1 GCA_030860085.1 Bacteroidota bacterium
AAACCGAGGCTGATGTTTCATCACAGGAAGATTCAATAGCTAAAATAACGATGCCAATTTTTTTCGTATAAAAACTATCCTCGCTTTCTCCTTCGCTATGAAACATCTGCTAAAATTAAAATCTAAACTTTATTGTTGCGAAAAAAGCAACATCTAAAACAATGCCAATGCTAAGTTTGAGGGGAGTAAATATTTAACTCCTGATAGCGACTACAGGATCTAGCTTAGAGGCGCGATAGGCAGGGATAATACCTGCTAATAAACCTACGGCAATGCAAATGACAATAGCAATAAATAATAGGCTGGTAGAAATAAAAATGGGAAATTCAAAAACGATGGTTACAATTTTCGTCATGGCAAAAACCAGCAAAATACCGATGATGCCCCCAATGATACAGAGGAAAGCCGACTCTAATAAAAATTCTGTGAGAATTACGCCGCTTTTAGCACCAATTGCTTTTTTTAATCCTATTTGCCCGGTTCTTTCTTTTACTGTTACAAACATAATATTGGCAACACCAAACATACCTACAATTAATGATAGCGCAGCTATTGCCCATCCGCCAATGTTCACACTGACAAACGCCTGGCTCATTATATCGCTGAATTCATTTATATCGTTGAGCGAAAAATCATCATCTTGTGTGGGGCTTAATCTATGCAATGACCGTATCACACCTCGCAGATCATCCTGAAGCACTTTGCTGTTAATATTATCTCTCCCCTGCACCATTATAATAGGCGAAGCTTTGCGTTCATCCATAATAGTACGTGCATACTTGTAAGGCATAACTACACTTTGGTCAAATTCCCATCCACCCATCATTTTCTTTCCTTGTTTTTTTATAACGCCAACCACTATAAATTTTTTGCCACGGGTAGTGATAATTTTATTAATAGCTCTTTCAGGCTCACCAAAGAGTTTTTCTGCCACTTCATTTCCAATGACAACTATGTTGCTTCCCCTGCCAAACTCTCCCTCTGTCATTAACCTGCCATATTGAATATCCATTGGTTGTATGTTGGGGAAATCTTCACTGATGCCATATAGCAGTACATCATTTAAAATGTTATCACCCACCTCCACTTTATCATTAGCATTGATCTTAAAAGCGGCATATTTTGCAGTGGGGGTTCTTTGTTTTATGGCTCCCAAATCTGCAAATTTAGGAGAGGGGCGTTTTACATATTTCCACCAGGGAGCATCAGGTCCGCTACTATATTCCCATTTGTCAATATATATAGTGTTAGTGCCTAAGGATTTGATTTCTTTTTGCAGGTTATGCTCCAGGCTTTGTACGGTAGATAAAACACCAATGATGCAGAAAATGCCGATGGTAATACCAAAAAGGGAGAGAAAAGTGCGCAGTTTATTTTTCCACAGCTCATCTAAAGCCATTTTAAAGCTACTGCTCATGATTTCAAATATGCGGCGCATATACACAAATGTAGATCAATTTTATGTTGAGGTGAAAGGTGAGACTGAGAGCGGTGCATTTCAAATTGTCGCAGGTACTCATTCGCAGAAGCCCCCATCCCCTAAAGGAGAGTATCAGCTTTAAAGCATAAATTCCCCTTCAGGGGATAAGGGCAAAAGCGACAATTGAAATGCACCCATTGAGAGGTATGAGTAAGACGAGGTTTGATTTTTAATTTCTGACTTTCACGTTTTCGCGTATCATAAAAAAAAGAAGCCCCCTGTAGAAACAGCGGGCTTTAACGATTGCTTGCTATATGAAAGCTTAAATCCGTTCCCTTATATGGAAACGCCATTATTTTTTTGTAGATTTTTAGTGCTGGTTGAAAGTAGATGCTTTGGAAAGAATAGAAAAACTCTTTTCAAACTACTTTTACAGTATTTAAAATAGCAGGATGTTACTGTAACTATTGCCAGTGCTGTGTTTTAGCCTTAATCAATTACGATGCCCAACCATTCAACCGGATCGCTTTTTCAATTAGTTCATTTACTAAAGAATAAGAAAAAGAATTATGATCAACAATTGCCTGTTTAAAGAGTAATTAATAAACCTTGATTAATTTTTGGATCAGTAGTGTTGAAATTGTTTTTTGTTTTTATTCAGGTATCTGTCCAGCAGCATTAGACCCAATATAACATTCAACATCATAAAAACATTAACAAACGTATTGTTGAACACCTTGCTATAATCTACCTGAGAAAAATTAAATGTATTTGTGTTAGTGCTGCCGGCAGCCCAATCTATCTGGCTAATGCCATATATAGCAAACCCAACAATTAATGTCATAAAGAAAAAAGCAATACTCCGGATGATATTTTTATTGATATAATTTTTTGTGGCAGGTGCAATATGATTTTTAGCTATTTCATCCATTACATTTTTGGTAAAACGCATGGAGGGAGCTTCTAATTCAGTCGCTGATATCATTTGATGAGTTTCAAGCAGCTCATGGTATTTAGCACGCCATTCTGCGTTTTCAGCGATCAACTTTTGGACAGCAACATTTTCATTTAGCTCACTGATCCCATCAATATAATCCCAAAGCCTTGCTTCTAAGCCTCCATCCGCTAAAGGAGAGTTATTTGTTTTCATATACTATAATTTAAAGATCAAGGTCAAATCATTTTTACAGTTTATTACGATATACCCATTTCCATTTATGGATGGGCGCTAATATATATCTCTTACTTCTTCAGTAAAATGTTTTTCCATTTTTTCCTTTAATCTTGTTCTTGCCCTGTGAAGACGAACTTTTACTGCATTTGATTCTATTCCTATTATTTGGGCTATCTCCTCCAGGGTCTGCTCGCCTTTATAAAAAAGTGTAATGATCTGTGCATCGTCCGGGCTTAAAAGCCTGATGGCTTGATTCACCATAGTAACTTTTGATTTTTGTTCAATGCCATTGGAGCTCGTACCACCATCAATATTATTGGCAATGCCAAAAAGTTTTTCATTATCCAACGAATGTATCTCCAGTTTTTTCTTACGTAAAAACGTAATGCAGGTAGTAGTGGTAATGGTGTACAACCAGGTACTGAACTTAGCGGTTCCTTTAAAATCTTTTAAAGAACGGTAGGCTTTGATAAATACATCTTGTGCTACTTCTTCCGCATCTTCCCGGCTTTTTACATAGCGCAATACAATAGTAAATACAAAATTTTGATAACGTTCCACCAGCATTGCATAGGCGTTTTGGTTACCCTGCAATACATGGCTGATAATATCTATATCAGTTGTTTGGGTGTGCATCCTCGAAATAAGACTACCTGTTATAGTATTTGGTTACCGAAATGATTTTACGCAAGTTAGTTTGAGAAACGGGGATTGTAGTTAGAAATCAGAAATTGAATTCAGGATTTGGTAAATTTTATTATTTACATTCCGTCAATATTAAAGTTTTTTGCATAAAATAATATAGTTCCTAACTCTATTCATTTTAATCCTGTAACCTACATTTCCTTGCAGCAGTCTTATAATCTGTACATCAGTTCTTTAAATTGTTTCAATTACCTGTAACCTGGGTTAAAGATTTATAGTCAGATATTGAAACAGGTAAAATAATTAATAACAAAAAAAATTTTATGTCCGACAATACAGTCTTTTTAGTTCCCATTTTAACATCATTAGGCGCATTTGCCATGATATTTGGTATTATTTACTTAAGAACAAAAGAAAATATGGCGATGATAGAAAAGGGAATAAATCCAAAGCAATATGCTAATCGTCCCACTCCTTACCGTAGCTTAAAAACAGGGCTTTTGTTTATGGGCGCTGGCTTAGGACTGCTGGTAGCTTATTTTCTGCACCGTAATATAGAAAGTGATGATAACCCGGCGATTTATTTCTCCCTGATAGCTATTGGCGGCGGCTTAGGTTTAATTGCATCTTATGCAGTTGAAAAAAAAGAATGGCTGAATAGAAGAGACCAGGAAATAATAAGAGACCAGGAATAATAGACGTCAAACGTGAGACGTGAAAAGTCAAAAATTAAAAGCGTCTCATGTCTCTACCTCCATT
>JALZIY010000047.1 GCA_030860085.1 Bacteroidota bacterium
TTCTGAGAGCGAAAATTTAGCAGGTTTTCAAAATGTTCTATAACCTGAATGGCATGTTCTTTTTTTACAGAGGGGAAATCTTCCAAAAAATTATTTATTGAATGCCCTGCTTTTAAATAATCAAAAAGATTTTTTAGTGGAACTCTTGTATTTGTAAAAACAGGTTCGCCGCTTTGAATATTTGGGGATATAGTAATTGGATGTAACATTTTATATAATTAAAGATAAGAATTTATAAGCCCGTTTGCAAACCCTATCGGGTACCTACTTCTTTATCATCCTTTGGAGTATAGCACAACATAGTAAATTTTAGTTCTTCCATCTGGCAAGAAAACTACCAATCTGTTTTATATAAAAGCTATCTTTGAGACAACCTTTTTTTGTTTTTGGCAATAAACAGATTTCCTCTACATTTGCACCTCATCGCGAAGTAGAGCAGCGGTAGCTCGTCGGGCTCATAACCCGAAGGTCGGGAGTTCGATCCTCCCCTTCGCAACAATTACCAAGCTGCCTCCAATTAAAATTGCGGGGCAGCTTTTTTTTGTCCCCTTTTGAATTTAGCTGATAACTTTTGCATATTTATGAGACCAATATTAATTTGTCTGTTGTTTCGTTTTTTTATAATAGGTATTGTCAATCTCAGACACAAATGAAAATCCTTTTTCTTTTGCAATAGGATTATATAGTCAATGAATTCTTATTGAATAATTTCAACTTGTCAACTAATTTGCCTTCCCTCGCTACATTTGCAAACAATGAAATCAGGCTTTGTAAATATTTTTGGTAAACCAAATGCCGGTAAAAGCACTTTATTAAATGCTTTAATAGGCGAAAAGCTGGCCATTGTTTCCGCCAAAGTACAAACTACCAGGCACCGTATAAAAGGAATATTAACTACTGATACTTACCAAATCATTTTTTCTGATACGCCAGGAATTATTGAGCCAAAATACAAGTTGCATGAAAAAATGATGATAGTCGTTAAAAGCTCATTAGAAGATGCTGATGTTGGCTTGCTGATAATAGACATTACTGATAATTGGGAAGAATGCGATGCAATATTTTCTTCATTGAAATTAAAGGTGCCTTGCATTGTTCTTCTTAATAAGCTGGATAAAGCAAATGAAGAAAAAATAAAAAAGGCTACCGGGTTTTTTGCAGCTAAGCCTTATTGTACAGAGGTAATAGCTATATCTGCACTAAAAGACATAAACGTCCGGCAACTTTTAAAGCTCATTACAGATAAATTACCGGAAGGCGAGCCGTTTTATGGCGACGACGAAATGACCGATCTTTCCGAACGGTTCTTTGTGGGGGAGATGATTAGAGAAAAAATCTATGATTTGTTTGAAGAAGAAATCCCATATCAAAGCACTGTATTAGTGCACGAGTTTAAACAGAAAACAGGCTTAATAAAGATCGGAGCCAATATTATCGTTCAACGGGAGACACAAAAAGCTATTATCATTGGCGAAGGTGGAAAAATGATAAAAAAAATTGGCAGTGAGGCAAGGAAGGATATTGAAAAATTTGTAGGACAAAAAGTTTTTTTAGAGCTATTTGTAAAAGTTCGTCCGAAGTGGCGGGAAAATGATATTTTTCTTAAAGAATATGGATATTAATAATGATAAAATATTAAAAATGTCATTCTCCTTTTGTATAGCCCAGATAAAATACTTCATATGTATTTTATGTGTTTGTTTGATAAGTAATTTCTTTCCATTACAGGCGCAGGTATTTATTCAGCAAACCGAAGATGGTTTTAATGGAAAAGCTGCAACGTACGTTGTTTACGGCAGTGAAGGACTATCTAACAGAATTCCTTATGATAAAATTAAGGGTACCCCCTTCTGGAGCGATGAATATAAATTAGCTGTTTTATATTCAGGTAATAACAGGGTTTCAATACGACCTGTCAAACTAAACCTTGCTACAAATGAAATTTATTTTTTAAAAAATGATGAAGAACTTGTACTTGAAAATGTGGATGTAACAAAATTGATATTTTACAAAGGCAAAGATACTTCCGAAATAATCACTTCATTTATACGCAGGGTGCCTGATTTATTTCTTTGGAATAAAAAAACTGATGATTTTGTCCAGGTATTGAACCAGGGAAAATACCAGCTTTTGAAACATACAAAACGAATTGTTGGTAATGCAGATTCGTTATTTGGCACACAGAAAAGATATTTTTTTAAAGATGAACATAATTATTTTTTGAGGGTTAATGATAAGGTTGAGAAAGTGAAAAAATTGAATGAAGAATATATTCTTTCCCTGATGCCTTCTTCCTCTAATTATAAGGTATGGATAAAGGGAAATAATATCAGTTTTAAAAAGGAAGATGATGTAATTCGTTTTCTGAATTACTATAATTCTCAAGCATCTTCTGCTGCCAATAAGTAAAGCTTAATTTTGGCCTCTTTTACGGTTAAATTTTTATTAGCAGTATGTCATTTACAATAGCAGTAGTAGGCAGGCCAAATGTTGGAAAAAGCACTTTTTTTAATCGCTTGTTAGAGCAACGCAAAGCCATCGTAGATAATATTAGCGGCGTAACCCGCGACCGGCAATACGGTGTTGCAGATTGGAATGGCAAAACATTTAATGTAATTGACACCGGTGGTTTTGTGCCGCAAAGTGAAGATATTTTTGAAAGGGAAATAAAAAAGCAAGTGCTGATTGCTGTGGAGGAAGCCAGCGCCATTCTGTTTATAGTAGATGCCGCTACCGGTATAACAGATCTTGATGATGCTATGGCTAATATGTTGCGCCGCTCTCCCAAACCAGTTTTTTTGGTAGTAAATAAAGTTGACAATAATGAACGCCTGCTGGAAGCAACAGAATTTTACAGTCTGGGGTTCGATAATACTTTTTTTATTGCCGCCATTAGCGGCAGTGGCACTGGAGAATTGCTGGATGCAGTTACCGATCTCATCAAAGAAGAGAGCGAGGAGGTTTTAGCAGAAGATGCCTTGCCAAAATTTGCCATCATCGGTCAACCCAATGTTGGTAAATCTTCTTTATTAAATGCACTGATTGGTAAGGAAAGAACCATAGTCAGTGATATTGCCGGTACTACAAGAGATACCATTCACACACGGTATAATTTATTTCAAAAAGATTTTATTTTAATTGATACTGCGGGTATTCGACGCAAATCTAAAGTGCATGAAGACCTTGAATTTTATTCTGTTATTCGTGCAGTAAAAGCTTTGGATGAAACTGATGTGTGTTTACTTTTATTAGATGCAGAAAAAGGGATAGCTGCTCAGGATCTGAACATCTTTAGCATGGCGGTGAAAAAAGGAAAGGGAGTTGTGGTGCTGGTTAATAAATGGGACCTGGTAAATAAGGAAACCAACACGGCAAGAGATTATGAAAAAACATTAAAGAAAAGATTAGAGCCTTTTACCGATGTGCCAATTTTGTTTATTTCCGCATTGGAAAAAACAAGAATTTTAAAAGCGATGGAAATTGCTCTGGATGTATATGAAAACAGGCAACGCAAAATTCCTACTTCTAAATTAAATGAAGTCATGCAGAAGGCTATTGAAGCGCATCATCCACCCGTGGTCAGGGGCAATCCTATAAGCATAAAATACATAACTCAATTACCAACAGTAGTTCCTTCCTTTGCTTTTTTTTGTAATTATCCTGATGATATTAAACTTCCCTACCGCAACTATTTAGAAAATAAATTACGGGAAAACTTCAATTTTACAGGGGTGCCTGTACGCATCTTCTTTAGAAAAAAGTAGAAAAATGTGATAATTAGGATCCATTTTTTCTCATGAAGGTCTTTAGCTTTGCGGTTTCAATTAACTTAAAAAGAAATAATGAAAAAATTGCTTACTATCGTAGCTATTGCAGCTACCACATTTGTTGCCTGTAATAACGAGGCAGATAACACTACCACTACAGATTCTATGAACACTATGTCAACTGATACTTCCGATATGATGAGCTCCCCCAGTACAATAGAAAGTACTATGGCTAAGGAAGGAATGATGATGATGAAGGATGGCAAAATGATGATGATAAAAGATGGTCAAACTGTGATGATGGATAGGGATATGGCCACAGCAAATGGAACAATGGTGATGACGAATGGAGAAATAAAAATGAAAGATGGAAAAAAGATGATGATGAAGGAAGGAATGATGATTGATAAAGATGGTAATATGATGGATAAAGATGGCAAGATGATGGATAATTAAAATGATGGATATGGATACAATGAATTGATCCTCTGTTATTGATCCAAATTAATTACCCTCTATACCGGAGGGTTTTTTATAGATTTAAATGAGAGATGATCACGCTGACTTGTTGCTTGAAATGTTGCAATGTGGCTTCCTGCTCCCGGATAAATATATTATCATCCAGGTTTCCCAACACCTCTTCCATTTCTTTATCATTATCATAAAGCATTTTTCGAAATTTATTTTGATAATCCTTGGCCCTGGAGGTATAGATATGTTTAACCATCCACTCTTTTGTATCAATGGCCTGTTGAAGCAAAATTTTAAATAGTGCGGGAGAAAAATCCTTAGTACTGATCTTTAATATGTCTAATAATGAAGCAAAGCCATGTTGTAATTTTTGCTCTTTATATAATTCACTGTTCTTCCGGTAAAATTGGTGAACTTCTTTCCACGAAGTAATTTTACCCTTTTTAATATTTTCAAATAAAATGGCTACTTCTTTGTTTCGTAAAAGCTGGCCGCCAACGTTTTGCCATTCTAAACGTTTATGTTCCGGAGATAGCGATTCAAGCAAGTTTTCTATAGAAGAAATACCTGATGCTGAAATATGCTCAACGATTTGAGTGATTCCATAATAAACAATTAATTGTTTATAAATGGTATAGGCC
>JALZIY010000089.1 GCA_030860085.1 Bacteroidota bacterium
TAGCAATAAAACAAAAGCTACCAGCAACGGGCAGCTTTTATTAAATGCTTATACAAAGCAGTTTTATTTTTGTTTCACTTTTCTTCTACGGCTAATTTAATTCAATTATTTAAGAAAGGGTTTTTGAAATAAAGATATAGCTCGTGAAAACCTAACCTTTGCGAAGACTTTAAGGCAAGCAATGGGTTCGAAAAAAAGAGGTATTAAATGCATTCTGCTCTCTTTTTTTACCATCAATTATTGATACACTCTTACATAGTCCACATACATACTTGCCGGTAATTTCCTGGCATCAATTGTTTGACCAGGCCAGTTGCCACCAACTGCTAAATTTAAAATGAGGAAAAAAGGTTTGTGAAATTCTTCGGTGCTATTAATATTATTAAGAATGTTAGCCTCATGAAATTTTACACCGTCAACATACCACCGGATAGAAGCAGCGTCCCACTCAACAGAATATATATGAAAATCACCAGGAGTAGTTATTGTGCTGCCACCGTATTGAGCATGGCCATTATTATCCCAATGTATTGTTCCATAAGTAATATTTTCGGTGTTGATGTGCTCCATAATATCTGTTTCTCCGCATGCCGGCCAGCTTACCGTGCTTATGTTTGCACCAAGCATCCAGAAAGCAGGCCATAAGCCCTGCACCATGGGCACTGCAATACGTGCTTCCATTTTGCCGTAAGTAAATTCTCTCTTACCTTTTGTTGTAATTCTTGCTGAAGTATAAGCGTTAGCTTTTACCCTTTGCTTTTTTGCTGTGATTAGCAAATTACCATTTGCGACAGTAGCATTTGCTGCCTGGTAATATTGCTGTTCATTGTTACCCCATCCCCCACCACCTGTTTCAAAATTCCAGTCTGAAGTATTTACTGAAGTACCATTAAATTCATCTGCCCAAACAAGCTGATAAGTTGTAGTTGAAAGCGTACCGGTAGTTTGAATTGCCTGAACAGGTTCGGCAAGTGATTTATCAGTTTCATGTCCTGTTTTTTTACAGGAAATAGGCGATAAAATTAAGAATGGAGCAAAAAGAAACAAAGCAATTTTAAATAAGTGATTAAAAATTTTCATAACCAATATTTTAATGGAGATAAAATCCTTAACAAGTTAAGCAATTGATATAAACGTATATTACTTTTTAATTGTAGAACGCAGGCATCTAAACACATTGAATCTCCTACCTCGGCGCAAATATGCAGTACATCTTTTGCAGCAGCATAGATGGGTAACTTTGGTCGGGTAGAATTATTCAAATAATTTGACATGCATGAAAAGAATATTTTTAGCCTTTGCCATTTTACTTTTTGTTTCCTGTAAGGTGCTCCATAAAAATGCTACAGATCTCAATAAAATACAGTGGATTCACGGATCAAATAACTGCAAACAAAATACCGATCCGCCAATACAAATTGTAAAATATAATTCCGCTACCTGGATTTTAAGGCAAAACAAGTGCGTCAATTATGAAGCACCTTTTTTGTTTCTTTTTTTAGGATATAAAAAAGCTTTATTAATGGACACAGGTGCAACGGAAAATGAAAATCAATTTCCTTTATATGAAACAATTAAAAAACTTATTAATGAATGGGAAAAAACATTAAATACGCAAATGGAGCTGATCGTTGCTCATACACATAATCATAGCGACCATACAGCCGGTGATATACAATTTAAGAACAAACCAAATACAACTATAGTGGGTCCAGGGGTGGATGATGTGAAAGCCTATTTTAAATTAGACAACTGGCCTTTACAAAATAGCAAGATAGACTTAGGCAACAGGGTTATTGAGATCATTCCAATACCCGGGCATGAGGAAGCTTCGATTGCTGTTTACGATTATGAAACAAAAATATTATTACCTGGAGATAGCTTTTATCCTGGCAGATTGTATATAAAAGATTGGCCATCTTATAAATTAAGTATTCAACGTTTGATTGATTTTACTGACGGTCATAAAATATCTTACATCCTGGGAAATCATATTGAAATGACAAAAAATTCTGGAAAAGACTATCCTGTAGGAACAACATTTCAACCGGAGGAACAAAAATTACCGCTTAATATTAAAGACCTTCAATTGCTTAATAAAGCATTAAAAAGATTGGGGGATAATCCCACCAAAGTAATCCATGATAATTTTATTATTTATCCTAAATAGGTTTAATAAAACAATTTCCTGAAGTATGAAACTCATTCATTAATACAAAATGTTCATATCCGCATTTCTGCCTTATTTAGGGAAGTCAAAAAAAGTTC
This sequence comes from Bacteroidota bacterium, assembly GCA_030860085.1. GTDB lineage: Bacteria > Bacteroidota > Bacteroidia > Chitinophagales > Chitinophagaceae > Flavisolibacter. The sequence goes on from JALZIY010000089.1 coordinate 2,269, forward strand.
TTTCGCAAGACATCACCAAAAGAATGCTTACATTTTATGTTGATAGTTCCGTGGGTTTGGGTGTTTTCTTTAATAAAGAAGATGGCAAAAAATTCTTTAGTCATGGCGGTGCTGATGAAGGTTTCAGGGCTTCTTATTTTGGATCGTTTGAAGATGGCCACGGCGCAGTGGTGATGGTGAACTCTGATAATGGAAGGATCATGAACGAGATCCTGCACAGCATCGAAGAGGTGTATGGCTGGCCAAAACAATTTAAAGTAACCAAACGGAAAACAATTGCATTGCCTGCTGATTCATTGAAAAAGTTTGCGGGCAAATACTATTTTGATGATGGCGATTCGGCAACGGTAGTGTTACAAAATGATGGAGCATCTATCTACTTAAATAAAGAGGCTCTTTCTAAGATGAATTTTACTGCATCCGGCTCCTTCTTTACATTCCGATATCCTTACAAATTTGAATTTGTAAAAAAAGAGGACAATTGTTTTGATCTGCATCTGACAGCAGGGCAATTGTATATAGGCAGGAAAAAGAAATAGTATTTATTTTTTTTGATGAGCAATGCTGTGTTTTGTTCAGTACCTGAGAGGCCCAATAATTGGTATAAAAACAATAAGGATTGAAGCCCGGGTCTTCAACCCTTATTTACAAACTATGAAATACTAATTGCTATTATGCAAATTTACCTTAACTATTTCTCCGCCTCCCGGTGGCTTGCCAAAGGCCCAGTTAGAAACATATAGG
>JALZIY010000065.1 GCA_030860085.1 Bacteroidota bacterium
ATACGAATATCATCATTAATGAAAATGGATTAAAATTTTATGTGGATATTGAGAACGGACAAAAGACTGGTTATTTTTTAGATCAGCAGGATAACAGAAAAGCCATTCAACACATTGTTAAGGACGCAGATGTTTTGGGAGCCTTTACTTATACCGGAACCTTTGAGATTCATGCAGCACATTATGGGGCAAAATCAGTGTTAGGATTCGATATTTCGCAGAATGCTACGGATACAGCCAATATAAATGCCAGCTTAAACGGATTAGAAAATATTGTAAAATTTCAACAGGCGAATGCTTTTGACGTATTAAAAAGCTGGGGGAAGGAAGGAAAGAAATGGGACGTTGTGATGCTTGATCCGCCCTCTTTTACTAAAAGCCGTGCGACTATTCAAAAGGCAATTGCAGGGTATAATGAAATTAATATTCGAGGTATGAAACTAATTAAACCCGGTGGCTTTTTAGTAACCTCATCCTGCACCAACCTAATTCAACCTGATCATTTTCTACAAATCATTGACATGGCTGCAAAAGATGCCCGCAGAAAAATAAGACAAGTATGTTTTCAAACCCAATCCTCCGATCATCCAATTATTAGGGGAATGGAAAATACGCATTACCTAAAATTTTTAATTGTTGAAGTGGGCTAGACAATTGATCGTTGGCAGTTGATAGCAGATGAGTAATATCATTAACTATGGACCATGAACATAAACCCGCAATATATAGAGCAATAGTATTAAGTAGCAAAAGGGTAATAATACTTTATCTGCTGAATGCAATATCTATTTGGAAACCTGGAACTTGCCTGATTCTACCATTTTACCGGCTTTGTTGCGAAGCTGGTAAATATAAACACCACGATTATACTCTGACAGGTTGATTGAAGTACGCTGATCAGCATTGATTTTCTCGTACATTTTTTTACCAAGAAAACTATAAACCTGGATGGTATATCCTTTCTCGTAAGATTTTTGAAAATCAAAGTTTACTATTGAAGAAGATGGATTTGGGTAAAAACGAAGAATCGGAACGGCCGCGTTTAAAACAGAATTAGATCGTGACTGGGCCTGGGCAAAGACAGTTGTAAATAGAATGATGGATGTTATGAGTAAAGTTTTCTTCAACGATACAAGTTTATTTTTATTACTTGCAAATTATAATATTTTATAGGAAGTGCAAAGCTTTTGCCAGAAAAAACAAAATATTGACAATTTTAAGCCATTATTTCCTGTAATTTTTATTGATCGCTTTAAAGTTAGGTTGCTTACTGGCATTTTCCAAAACTTCAGCATACTGTACTATTCCCTCTTTGTCAATCAAAAAAGCAGAGCGTTTAGTAACACCTTTCATATTAAAACCGAATTTTTCATAAATACTATCATAAGCTTTTGAAACTTCTTTATTAAAATCACTGAGTAATGAAAAATTCAGTCCCTGATCTTGTTTGTATTTGGCAAGCGTGTAAAGCGAGTCTACTGAAATGCCAAATACTTTTGCATTAAAGTTATTATACCTGCTGATATTATCCCGTACTGAACAAAGTTCTGCCGTACAGGTTGATGTAAAAGCTAAGGGGAAAAATAACAGCAAAACATTTCTTTCTTTTTGTTCGGAAAGAGTTACTTTATTTTTATCGCTATCGTATAATGTAAAATCCGGTGCCTGGTCACCAATTTGTATCATCCGTTAATTTTATTTGTTAAGCAATTTGAAGGATATAAAGATGCAACAAGTTTTTTTACATAACCAAATCCGTTTTTGTTGTAATTGAATATGTAAAAGAAAGTGGCAAAAGAAGGTAAGCGAATTATAAAGTGTTGAAAGATCAAAGCCACCCAAAAGGTGGCCTCAGATATAGCATGTAGGAGAAATTATTTTATGCAATAGCATTAACTCTCCTGGTTAATTTGCTTTTTAAATTGCTTGCTTTATTTTTATGGATAACACCCCGCCTGGCTAATTTATCAATCATGGAAATAACTCCAATCACTTTTTCACCAGCCGCAGCTTTATCCTCTATTGCCTTTAAGTCGCGAATGGCATTACGGGTGCTTTTACCATAATAACGATTTCTTTCGCGTCGCTTGGCAGCCTGTCGCATATCTTTCTTTGTTGCCTGATGATTAGCCATGTTCTTTAATTTGGACGGCAAAAGTATGGGAAAATTTTAGTTTTCAGGTTTGAGGTTTCAGGTTTTTTGTAAAAGCCCCAAGCTTTTATAGTTGTTTTAAGAGATTGTAGTACACCCTGCACAATCCTGAAGTTCTTGATGCAGTACAAGAGTGCCTTTAGGTTTGTATTAAGATCTTTGATAGAATAGCTATTATTACTATTACTTTCTTTTTTGCTACTTTTTTCTTTAGTATCCACGTTAATATGTGGATAAATCAACTACC
>JALZIY010000077.1 GCA_030860085.1 Bacteroidota bacterium
CCGTACCACTTTGCCCTTATTTGTGCTTTAGAAAAATTATGATCGCCAACTAATTGTGTATTGAAAAATGTATTTTGGCGAAAGCCCAGTTCCTGTGCCTTAATTCTTTCACCATCTGCATCAAGAATAAAATCTCTGCCATCATACCTGTCAATTACAAAGTCACTGGTATTTACATTCAATATATTTTTAAAAGAAACACGGTGATTGTTGCTGAACTGCACACTAAAGTTGGCTAACGCACCCGCCAGCACATCTCTTGAATAACGGTTGTTGTTGTATACAAGATCAATGTCACCACCATTATTAGCAATGACAGAATTTTCAAAGTCTAAATTATTATTGCCATTGTTATATACTAATGCCAATACGCCACCCACTTTCTTTTTAAATAAATTGCCGGAAAATCCACCATTCAATTGAAAGGAAGCATTTAAAGGAGCTGACCCCGGTGTAGCCTGCCACACATTACGAAAGTTTTTTCCAAATTTGTTCTGCTCCTGCTGGCTCATTTGTCCAAACTTTGCTTTACCGGGAAGATCATCAGGTAAATCTCTTGCTCCATTTTCTATACCCAACCAATCTAACCTTCCACCCTTATATTGATAGAAATCTTTACCGATTGTTTTACTGTTGAAGCCAGTACCAAGCTGGATATTTAAAAAATCCGCAGTGGGGATTTCTTTTGTTTGCACCTGCACTAAGCCACCAGCCCATTCTCCAGGTAATTCCGGCACAAAGGCTTTGTTCATAATAATATTATCAATCATGGGAGCCGGAAACAAATCAAATGAAAATGTTTTACGGTCTGGTTCTGTGCTGCTTAATAAAATGCCATTTAGCATTGCCTGGTTATAACGATCTGCCAATCCACGGACAACTAAATATTTTCCTTCCTGGATAGAAGTTCCCGGAACTCTTTTTAATACTTCACCTGTGTTTTTATCCGGCGAGCGGCGAATGGCTTCTGCTGAAATAACAGAGGCCACCGTATTTGTATTTTTTTGATAGGCAATTAAAGAATTAACGGTTTCTCGTCTTGCATTGGAACGGGCTACAACCGTTACACCACCCAAATCCTTTGCAGCAATTGTCAATAGAACATTCAATTCATTTGCCTGACCGGAGATCGCTTCAACATCACTTAAAATCTTTGTTGCATACCCAACTGTAGAAAAACTCAGTTCATATTTTTTTCCAATAGAAAGATCTAATGAAAAATTTCCGTCCACATCAGACGTAGTACCAATTCCTGTATTTGTATTGATAGAGACACCACTTAGCGGTTCGTTTTTATCATTTACTACTTTACCACTCAGCCTTGCATTTTGTGCAATTGCAGCTGTTGAAATAATCAGTAAAAAAAAGCAGGCGATCTGACGGAACAACATCAATTATAAGTTTCCGCAAAGAACGTGTGCAAGTGTTACCCCTGTATTATGCCAGTATTAAGGATACATGAACTCAATGTTACCCGAATGTTATGAGAGAAGTAAAACTATGAGCCTGGTATCATTATATTAGAATGAGTAAATGCTATCAACATGCAGAATTTACTCATTGCAATCTATATCGCCAAGCATTTGAATTACAATATTCAAAACCGAAGTTGCATCCTCAAAGTAAAAACATTGTCTTCAACATCTTTAGTTAGATTATTGAAAGAAGTTTTTTCATTTTTTACAATATCATAATATGCAAGCATTTTAAAATTACCCGTAAAATACCTTGTCAATCCAAAACCAAAGGTGTTGTAACAGACATCAGCCTCGGTTAAATTAGTTCCAGGTTTCCCAATCTCAGATTTTTCCACTTTTACGTTAGGATCATACCAATCATACTTGGCTACAAATTCCCATTTAGGGTTAATAATATTTTGAAGAAAATAAAAAAAGGCTGCATCAAAATTCCTTATATAGGTTGGGCCATTTGGCAAGGTACCGGGATTGGATGTTGTAGTGGCTGTTCCTGGTTGCTTGCCTTTCCAGTATTCAGACCTGAGCTCAGTTTTACCCCAACTATGTTCATATACTAATTGGATATCTGCACCATAATATTGACGCGGCGCCCTATCACCCATATTATTAATATTAGAATCAACCGCAAAAATCTTACTTCCATTTTGTTGGGCCATTTCATATTTATACTTAGTTGGTTGAATCCATCCGCCACTTAACAGGGACAAACCGCTGCTAATAAAAAATTTTTTTCCTAAAGGCATAGGTTTTAAAGAAAGGCGGCTGATCAAATCTTTATAAGAATCGAAATCTGTTGGCCCTGATTTACCTTGTCCGTTAAATAAACCAATATCATATTTTAATTGTGGGTTTTTACGTCCGGTTTTTTGCGATTCAAAACTGAGCATGGCGCCGAGGTCTCTTTCACTTGGCATTAATATTTGCGAAGCCCTGCCACGTTCAGGCGATTCACGGTAAGAAGAGGAGAGATTTACTTCAAAGCCATAGGGGCGTGCAAATAATCCCATAGATAAAGAAAAATTTTTCCTTTTCGGTTCGTATAATCTTACAAACACATCTCTTACATTCACATCTCTTTCAGTGGCTTCAAACTGAAAGGTGAATAAAGCCTGTGGAAAGCTGTTGTTTTTTGCAGGCAAAACATAGTCAAGCTTTATACGTGCCCTGCGAAGCATAAAACGCTTGTCCGAAAATTCTGAAAAATTTCCTCCGCTAAAGCTTGAAATTCCTTTTTGCTGCGCCACTTGAAATTGTGGCTGTATATATCCGCTAAAATGCAGGTTCTCAAATCTTTTTACAACCGGTCGCACCGTATCCCGGATAAAAAGAGTAGAGTCATAATCCATTAAATACCGCTGTGCAAAAGAATGGGTAGACCCACTTAGAGCTATAATAACCACTATTAATAGTGCATAGCACGTTTGCCTGGTTTTTAATATTTGTTTATCAAAGGTCATTAGTGTTATACTACACAGTTTAATTGAAAATTCAGATTCAATATTAAGTTATTATTAATTCTTGGACATCTAACCAGCAGATTTAATTGCTGTGAGCTTCACTCGTCTTTAATAGATTTATCAAGAAGCTTTAACATCATAAACAAAGCATTAGTCACTGTCAACTATTAATATCTCAACCTGATATTAAGTTATTGTTATCTCTGTGTTACCTCTCTTTTAGGATGCAACTTTTCAGTAATATAGAGCACCGCATGAAAATTCTATGGTTTCTTTTTCTGGCTTTAGGTGTTTGTACCTTCTCAGCTTGCTTCAAAAAATATAAAGGGCGCATACAAATTGACGGGTCAAGTTCG
>JALZIY010000102.1 GCA_030860085.1 Bacteroidota bacterium
GTAATACGGGTTATGTATTGCTGGCAAGCATTGCTGAAAAAGCAGGTGGCAGAGATTTTATCAGGATGTGCAAAAAATGGATTTTCAAACCTTTAAGAATGCGCAGCACCAATATCCGTACATTAAAGCAGAAAGCAGCAACCAAAAATTTTGCAATCGGCCATTTATATGTAACAGAAAAACAACAATACATACGAGCCGATTCATTTCCATCATCCGACTATACAATATGGCTTGGCAATCGTAAAGGGCCGGGAAGAATAAGTTCAGTCCCCGCTGATCTTTTAAAATGGGACAAGGTATTATATACAGAAAAACTGATAAACCAATCAACACTGCAGGAGGCATTCTTGCCAATGAAATTGAAGAATGATTCTACCAGTAATTATGGCTTTGGCTGGATGCTGCGGTCAGACGCATTGTTGGGTAAGATAGTCATGCACACCGGCGATAATCCTGGCTACGCTACACAAATAATAAGATATATTAACGCGGGTAAAACGATAATTCTCTTGTCAAACAATGCACATAAAAATTTTGATGAAATAATCCGGCACGTAGAAAAAATAGTAAGCACAGGTGAAAAATAATTGTTCTGTTGTGTATTTAGATATATGACTAGACGACCCTTCGGCAGCTCAGGGTGACAACCGCTTTGATAGTTGTAGGGTTTTTGTCAGGCTGAGCTCGCCGAAGCCTAACATAATACATTTGAACACAAACTAAAATTTCAACGTCATACATAATATTGATTTTATCTTAGCTTAACTCTTAAATTATTTATAGATGAAAAAAATTTTCTTTTTTATAAGTCTTATAACTGCTACTTCCTTGTTCGCTCAAAAAACAAATACCAAATCTACCAACGATCGTTTTGCAGATTTAGATGCTGCCTTTAATCAAATTTTAAAAGACTGGAAGGCTGCAGGGTTTGCCGTTGCCGTAGTAGAAAAAGACAAAGTAATTTATAGCAAAGGATTTGGCTATCGGGATCTTGAAAAAAAATTACCGGTAACACCCAATACGCTTTTTGCAATTGGTTCATGCACCAAGGCCTTTACCGCATCCTTATTAGGGTTGCTGCAAAAAGATGGCAAGGTTGACTTTGATAAACCTGCCCATAATTATTTGCCTGGTTTAGGTTTTTATAATGATGCCATGAATAATACCATCACCCTGCGTGATATGATGAGTCACCGGACTGGCTTGCCACGGCACGATCTCTCCTGGTATTTTTTTAATACTTCATCGAGAGACAGTTTCATCCAACGTATTCAATACCAGGAACCAACTTTTGGTGTAAGAGATAAATACCAGTATAATAATTTCATGTTTACTACACAAGGAGTTATTGCAGAAAAGCTTACAGGAAAAAGCTGGGAAGACAATGTAAAGGAAAAATTTTTCACCCCGCTTAATATGCATACCTCTAATTTTTCTGTAAGCGACATGCAAAAAAATGCAGACGCAGCTTTAGGCTATGGTTTGAAGAAAGACAGCATTATCAAAAAACTGAACTATTATAATATTAATGCCATGGGCCCTGCGGGAAGCATTAACAGTAACGTTACTGAAATGGCTAACTGGGTAATTACCTGGATCAACGGTGGTAAGTTTAAGGGTAAAGAAATACTTCCTGCAGTTTATGTTACCCAGGCTATGACGCCGCAAGCTATATCAGGCCCTGGTTTGCCTTCAAAAGAAAAACCTGATCTTTTTTTCTCTGCCTATGGTTTTGCCTGGGGCCTTAGCTCTTACCGCGGGCATTACCGGGTAGAACATGGCGGCAATATTGATGGTTTTTCTGCCAGTACTTCTTTCTATCCCACTGATAGCATTGGCATTATTGTTTTAAGTAATCAAAACGGCTCCTCTATCCCTGCGATTGTTCGCAACATGTTATCCGACCGGTTATTAAAACTAACACCCTACAACTGGAGCAGCGATTTAAAAAAAGCTGCCGAAAAAGCAAAAGCGGAACAAAAAGCAATTGTAAAAACTTCTAACCGAAAAACCAATACCAAGCCCACCCTACCCTTAAAAGATTATGCGGGCAGGTATTTTCAACCTGGCTATGGAAATATTGATGTGTTTGTAAAAAAAGATTCGCTTTTTGCAAACACGGGCGATCGCACCATGTGGTTAATGCATGATAATTATGATGTGTTTGATTATTTCCAGGTTATACCGGGAGAAGAGATAGATACTTCGGGTTCTGGTCCGGCCCGTATTCAATTTCAGTTAAGTAAATTAGGAGATATTGAAAGCCTCGCAATGGATCTTGAAGCATCATTAAAACCTTTGATCTTTAGAAAACAATTAATAGGCAAGGAAGTAAAAAAAGAAGACTTGCAGAAATATGTTGGCGACTATGATTTAAGCGGAACTATTGCAAAAGTGTATGTAAAAAATAATAATGTTTTATATGTAATGGTGCCGGGCCAGCCGGAATATGAACTCTTGTCTACAGACAAAGACAAGTTTGCATTGAAAGTTTTATCCGGCTATTTCGTACAGTTTACAGTGAATGATAAAAACCAGGTAACTGATTTAACTTTCATTCAACCGAATGGAAATTTTAAAGCTATGAAGAAGTAAGAAGAACAAATTCAAAAGTAAAAAGTAAAAATGCCTGAAGTTCAATCCCACACTTTTTACTTTTGAATTGTCTAACAATGGGCGGATAATTTATTTTGGATAGTGTTACTGCAGGTTTAGTGGGGTCTTTCTAATAAAGGACCCCACTTCAATAAAATAACAAAATAGAATGATCACATCACCTGACCCGTGGCCTGTAAACATCGCTTACAAGCAACTTTACCGTAGTGTTTCCAATGTTTTTACCTGAGTGTGTCTGTGTGGCCATTATCATTCCCATGCCTGTCTTCAGATCCAATTCCTGCCCTTCGCCTCCCTGTGGCGTTATAATAACTTTACCTCCCTGAACAACATACAGTGTATGATCAGGGTGTGTATGCAGTGCGACTGAATCACCTGGTTTGAGAGTAACCTCATACATTTTTATATTTAAGCTATCCCCAAGCTTTCGGGCATATGGTGCTTCTACTGTCACGGGATCCATAGCAGGGTCATATGAGGGCATTGAAGATGTGTCACTGTTAGTAACCGCTGTAGTAGTATCATTATCCATTTTTTCTGAAGTGGTTGTGGATTCACTACAGCCAATCAGAAATAAAATTGAAGTCAGTACAAAAAAGAAGCTCTTGTTAGTAATTTGTTTCATGATTTAATTTTTAAAGATGAAAAACTCTTTAGTACCCGGAATAAGAATATTTCAAGGTCAGCAGATAAACAAAGTTCGGAATTTCTTTCAAAGGTGTTAATAGTATAAATTCCAATAATAAATATCTAATGAGGAAATCCAACGAATGAAATTACCTGCATTAGTAAACTTATGATAGGTCTCTTTTCTTAATTGTCAGCAAAAAAAATTTATCCAAAAAATATCCACTCTTACCTGCAACTTTCTATTTCAGGTAAAAGCTTCAATAATTCGTTTTTTTGTTATGGTAAGACACAGTTTAATAACTTTAAAAGATGAAACCTTTTTGTCTTTGCTTTTTAGTAATAGCTTATTTTTCTGCACCTGCCCAAATGTCTGCCGACTTACTCATTAAAAATGGCCGCATCATAGACGGCACGGGCAATTCATGGTTTTGGGGAGATGTAGCTGTAACTAATGATAAAATTTCTTATGTAGGAAAAGCTTCTTCAATCACTGCAAAAAAAACCATTGATGCCAAAGGAAAAATTATTGCTCCGGGCTTTATTGATGTTCATACTCATATTGAAGGTGATGAAATTAAAACACCAACCGCAGATAACTTTATTTTAGATGGCGTTACCACAGTCGTTACCGGCAATTGCGGTTCTTCGCGGGTAGATATTCAAAAATATTTAGGCTTTTTAGATAGTCTGCAACTTTCCATTAATGTGGCAAGCCTTATTGGCCATAATGATGTACGTCGTGCGGTGATAGGCAATGCAAACCGCGATGCTACAGAAGAAGAGTTACAAAAAATGGAAGCACTCGTTGACAAAGCGATGCAGGATGGGGCGGTAGGTCTCTCAACCGGGTTGATTTATATTCCTGGCACTTATTCCAATACCACTGAAATAGTAAGGCTTGCAAAAGTAGCAGCATCGTACAAAGGCATATATGCATCTCACATGCGTAATGAAGGCGACCGGGTAACAGCAGCCATAGAAGAAGCATTGCATATTGGGAGTGAAGCGAACATGCCGGTTCAGATATCACATTTCAAATTGAGCGGACAGCAAAACTGGGGACGCAGTAAAGAAACTCTTCCTATGATCATGCAGGCAAGAGAAAAAGGAATTGACGTAACAATAGATCAGTATCCCTATACCGCAAGCAGCACAAGTTTAAGCACACTAATACCTGACGAAATACTTGCAGATGGGCAGGATTCTATAAAAGCAAGATTACAACGTCCGGAAGTAAAAAAATATGTGATTAGCGAAATGCTGAAAAGCTTAAAGAAAAGAAAGCTGAAACATTTTAGTTATCCGGTTGTTGCTTTTTACCGTGCAGACACTACACTCAATGGCAAAAGCATAGAGGAAGTAAACCTGATAAATGGCCGTAAACACAAAGCAAAAGCAGAAGCTGAAACAGTAATTGATATGATGATCGCTGGTGGTGCTTCCATGATCTTTCATGGCATGAGCGAAACAGATGTACAACGTATCATGCAATATCCTTTCAACATGTTTGCTTCTGATGCCAGCATACGGGCTTATGGTCAGGGTGCGCCGCATCCGCGGGGATATGGTACTAATGCAAGGGTATTAAGTAAATACGTACGGGATGAAAAACTATTGACACTGGAAGAAGCCGTCCGCCGTATGACTTCTTTACCGGCACAAAAATTTGGCTTACGCAATAGGGGTTTATTAAAGGAAGGGATGGCCGCAGATATTGTAATCTTTGATGAAAAAGAAGTACAGGATCTTTCTACGTTTGTTCAGCCACACCAATATTCAAAAGGGTTTAGTTGGGTAATTGTCAATGGACAGGTAGTGGTAGAAAACGAAAAGCATTTGGGTACACGAAGTGGTAAAACACTATTTGGCACCGGCGCCTTAGCTAATAAACCTTTGTAAGTTAAAATTTACCAGGGCATAAATTATTTTGGTTATCATTTTTAAGTAGCGCTATATTTGCAGTAGTTCTTTTTATATATCACTTATCAAGAAAGGCAGAGGGTAATGGCCCGAAGAAGCCTTGACAACCTGTTTCGTCCCCAGACGAGATAAGGTGCCAATTCCATCACGCGGATAAATGCGTGACAGATAAGTGGGATACAGCTTCATCAAAAACTTAAATAATAAAAGCTCTTCCCATTTACAGGAAGGGCTTTTTTGTCCCCCGTCCCTCTCTTGAGAATTTTTTAAATAATTATTAATAACCTTAAAATCAAAAGAGATGAGCAATTTACATTTTGACACCCTGCAGCTACATGCCGGGCAGGAAATCGACGCCTCCACCAATGCAAGGGCAGTCCCAATCTATCAAACCACATCGTATGGCTTTAAAAATTCGGAGCATGCCGCCAACCTTTTTGGCCTGCGGGAATTTGGTAATATTTACACCCGCATCATGAACCCCACTACCGATGTATTTGAAAAACGGATGGCCGCATTAGAAGGTGGAGTAGCGGCTGTGGCTACAGGTTCCGGGCAAGCTTCTCAATTTTTAGCGCTTAATAATATTTTACAAGCCGGCGATAATTTCATTAGCTCTTCTTTTCTATATGGCGGTACTTACAACCAATTTAAAGTGGCTTTTAAGCGTTTGGGCATTGAAGTACGTTTCGCCAAAGGAGATGATGTTGAAAATTTTGTTCCCTTAATTGATAAATCTACAAAAGCTATATACCTGGAAACCATCGGTAATCCACGTTTAAATATTCCTGATTTCAAAAAGTTTGCTGACCTGGCCAAAGAATACGATCTACCGTTGATTGTTGACAATACTTTTGGTGCAGGTGGTTATCTTTTTCGTCCTTTAGAGCATGGTGCACACGTGGTGGTGGAAAGTGCTACTAAATGGATTGGTGGGCATGGTACTTCTATTGGTGGTGTGGTGGTAGATGGTGGTAATTACAATTGGGCCAATGGCAAATTTCCACAGTTTACCGAACCATCTGAGGGCTATCACGGCTTAAAGTTTTGGGATGTATTTGGCGAAGGGAATCCATTAGGCTTACCCAACATTGCATTTGCTATTCG
>JALZIY010000104.1 GCA_030860085.1 Bacteroidota bacterium
TCACTATCCAGCGGACTGCCGGGACCACCACTTGATAAATAAATATCATAACTCATATCAGGCACTTCTGCCTTCAGTCGTACATCAAATTCATCCCATTCAACATTCAGGTGATTATATTCACCCCATTGATTAACGATCTCACGCAGGCAACGCATGCCTTGGTTAGGATGTCCTTCGTACAAATCTAAAATTGCAATTCTTATCATAGGTAAAAAAAGAAGTTGCGAATTTACATCATTAACATAGAAGAGGTTGGTAACAATCAGTTATTATTATACTTTCAGAATTTTCATTTACTTCTATTCGCGAAGAATTTACCTAAACATACTTCGTTATAAAATACCGGCTTCTGTATTAATTTTTACTGAACACTTTCTGCCCATTAATATAAGTTGCTAAAACATTCGTTAGCAGAACTTCCTTTTGGTTCACAATCATGAGGTCTTTATCCAATATAATAAAGTCAGCAAATTTCCCTTTTTCAAGACTTCCTTTTTCATTTTCTTCAAAATTGCTTTTGGCTCCCCAAATGGTCATACCACGTAAAGCATTTTCGCGGCTTAATGCATTTTCCATTTGATAACCAGCTTTTGGAAATTCTTTTGCATCCTGGCGGAACACGGCTGCATAAAATGTTTTGAAGGGACTAATATCTTCTACCGGGAAATCTGTGCCCAATGGTATCCAATTATTCTGCAGCATTAATTGATTAAATGCATAGGCTCCTTTTTCACGTTCTTTACCCAAACGATCACCTGCCCAATACATATCGGAAGTAGCATGGGTGGGTTGAACTGATGGAACGATATTGTATTGACCAAATAAATCAAAATCGTTTTTGTTCACTACCTGGGCATGTTCTATACGCCAACGCTGATCATTTTTTCCTTTTAAATATTTTGCATAGATATTTAAAATAGCCCGATTGCCAGAATCGCCTATAGCATGTGTGCACATTTGAAATCCTTTGTTATAAATGATGTTAGCAACAGAATCAAAATGTTGCAGACTGCTCAATAAAAAACCTGACCAATCCGGTTTATCACTGTAAGGCTGTAGCAGGCAAGCGCCACGGGAACCCAGCGCACCATCTGCATACACTTTAAATGAACGGACATTCATGAGATCTGTTTTGATCTTCCCCTTATCAAATAAAAAATCATAGTTCCTTTTAGTATCGCTTAACATAGCATAGATGCGAATTTTCAGTTCACCTTTTTTCTGAAAGCTATCCATGACCAACACCTCCTGGTAATCCAGGCCGCAATCATCAACGGTTGTTAATCCAACAGCAAAGCAATTTTGCTGAGCTTTTTCTAGTGCGTTTTTTATCTGCGCAATGCCGGGTGCGGGAACTTTAGAAAAAACCAATCCTTCTGCATTATCAACTAATATACCTGTCAATTTTTCATCTTTTGTTTCTACCGTACCACCTGTTAATTGCATTCCCGGTTTTACACCGGCGATATCCAATGCTTTTTGATTAGCAATGGAAGCATGTCCATCAACACGTGTCAGAATAACCGGGCGATCAGGAAATAACTGGTCTAATTTTTCTTTGGATGGAAATTCTTTTACTTTCCAGTCATTCTGATCCCAACCTCGCCCAATGAGCCAGCCCTCCGGATTTTGCTGTGCAAAGGATTGAAGTTTTGTTAAGATATCTTCCCAACTTATTGTGCCGGTTAAATCGGCGGTCTGCAGTCCCAAACCATAACGATAGAAATGCGCATGTGCATCAATAAAACCTGGATAGATGATTTGACCGGCTGCGTTGATCTTTTCTTTTGCAAAATATTTTGCTGTAATGTCATTAGAAGTACCAACTGCTTCAATTTTTCCATCTTTTACCGCGATTGCTTCTGCTGTAGAAAAAGCAGAATCGACTGTATAAATTTTTGCGTTGAAGATGATCAGGTCAACACCGGAAGTTTGCCTGCAGGAACTAAAGCAAACAGCAACAAACACAAGAACTGATAATAACATCGGAGTCCCCGCTTCCCCTTTCTTAAAGGGGGCTAGGGGGATTAATTTTTCGTTTGTTTTTCTCAATAGCATCTGGGTTATCAATTTGAAATTGAATAATATAATTTTCAATAATTAATAAAACTGCATTTATTTCTTTTCTTACTTCTAATTCTTTAAATCGTAAAAAAGCCAGATTCCATTCCTTTAATTTGGTTTCTCTCATTTCATCTTTTACTACATCTACATTATTTACATGGTATGCGCCGTCAATCTCTATAATCATTTTTAGCGCAGGGCAATAAAAATCTACGATATAATTTTCAATAGGCTTTTGACGATAAAATTGATAGCCCATCATGCCTCTTGCTCTTAACTTTTTCCACAACAGCACTTCACCTAGGGTGGAATGATTTCTTAAGTCTCTTGAATAGTTTTTTAATTCTTTATTGTAAGGTAAATATCTCATAATTTATAAATCCCCCTTACGAACATTTTTTGAGGGAGAACCACTCCGCCTTCCCCCTTTAAAAAAGGGGGAGATAATACGCTTCTTGCTGTAAGAAAAGATTGTAAGGGGGATTCGTTGTATTGTAACAATTTTAGAAATCTTAAGGTTCGAATTATCAATTAATAAATTTAGCAGGGTGTTTTTTATTATGATCTGTTTTATCCTGGTAGGCTTTTGCAGCTTGCAAAATTGAGGCTTCATCGTATAAATTGCCCACTAATGTTATGCTTAGCGGATTACCTGCTTTGCTAAAACCCATTGGCATGCAAACAACAGGATTGCCGGTAAGATTGGTAATTGCTAATTGCCTACCAGCGTATGTTGGTACAATCACTACATCATAATTCTTCATAAAATCCTGCACTTGCTGGCAAAGTTGTGAACGGTAACGATTGGCATTGAGGTATTCTACTGCAGGTATAAAACGGGATGCCCGAAAACTATTTGGCCAAAAATCCCTGTCTTGTCTTTCAATAAGATCGTCTCTGTCTGTCCTTGTTAATTCATCAAAAGCTGCACCTGATTCTGCGTTTAAAACAATACTTATCATATTAAAATTATAGACAGCAGAATCTGGAAAAATTACCGCTTTTATCTCCACACCCATGGCACGATAATCTTCCAATACTTTCCATTCCATAGCGTCTTTCGGTAATCGTTTAAAATAGTTTTCTGCATACGCAAAACGTAATTTCTTTACATCAGCTTTAGGATTAAAATTGAAGGCATGGTCAACAGCACTTTCATCTTTTCCATCTGTTCCTTTTAAATAATAATACACGATGGCAGCATCTTCTGCGCTTCTGCAAATAGGGCCTGGTTTGTCTAAGCTCCAGCACAGCACCATTCCTCCGCTTCTGCTTACTGTTCCAAAAGTGGGACGCAATCCTGTAGCGCCGCAGCGGGTAGAAGGAGAGACAATCGATCCCAAGGTTTCTGTACCAACTGTAAAGGGTAACAATCCTGCTGCTACGGAAGCAGCAGAACCGGCAGATGAACCGCTTGAGCCTTGCGATAAATCCCAGGGATTTTTTGTTTCTCCACCAAACCATTTATTATTGTAAGCCAGCGCCCCCAAAGAAAGCTTGGCGCATAAAACAGCGCCTGCTTTTTTTAATTGATTGTACACATAAGAATCCTCATCAATTGTTTGATCTTTATAAGGCGTAGATCCCCAGGTGGTTTTATAACCTTTTACAGCAAAGAGGTCTTTTAATCCATAGGGTATGCCGTGAAGTGGACCTTTATACATTCCTTTTTTTATTTCATCATCTGCTTGTTTTGCCTGTTGCATTGCCAGTTCTTCTGTTAAGGTGATAACACTTTCCAACGTATCGCCCCATTTTTTTAAACGGTTTATAAAAAAAGTGGTTAACTCCACAGATGAAATTCTTTTATTTTTTACCAAAGAAGCTAATTGTGAAATTGAATAAAAAGCCAGCTCGTTTTTGTTGGCAGGCATGTAAGCATCTGGAAAATTCCAGGTTATTTTTTGTTGCGCAGCCGGTATTTTAAATCCTATAGGTGCAGGGTTAAAAGCAAAAGGAAATGCCAGGTCATTTTGGGGAAATGTTTTATGCATCGCTTTATATGTGCCATTAAAATCCTGCAGATTTTTTAACGCGGAATCGCTTTCGTCCATTGTATAATTTAGGTCATACCATCTTGCCCACTCCCGTATCTGGTTAATCGAATCCGCTCTCGTTTGTGCATTTATAAAAAGAGAACAACAAATGGTGATGCAGAGAAATATTCGTTTCATAATCAAAATTGAAGTAATTAAATTAAGGAATAAATAATTACCTTTTGTAATCAAAAATTAATTGTATGCGCATTGTTTTTTCCCTGCTTATTTTCTCACTTATTTATTTTTCCTGTAACCAAGAGGATCCAAACAAAAATAACATGGAGATTAAATTGTCTGATTATTTTAATTATGGTGATACCGGCGTACAAACTGCAGGTATTAAAATGATACCCATACAAACACCTGTGGGAACTTTTAATGTTTGGACAAAACGTTTTGGTAATAATGACCGTATAAAAATCTTACTGCTGCATGGCGGCCCTGCCATGACACATGAATACATGGAATGTTTTGAAAGCTTTTTTCCACAAGAGGGATTTGAATTTTATGAATATGACCAGTTAGGATCTTATTATTCCGACCAACCAACAGATAGCAGCTTGTGGACTGTCGAACGCTTTGTGGAAGAAGTTGAGCAGGTGCGAAAAGCAATTGACGCTGATCAATCTAATTTTTATATTCTCGGAAATTCATGGGGGGGAATTTTGGCGATGGAATATGCCTTAAAGTATCAGCAAAATTTAAAAGGATTGATTGTAGCGAATATGGTGGCCAGTGCTCCTGAATATGGAAAGTATTCAGAGGAAGTATTAGCAAAACAAATGGACCCGCAAGTGTTGGCGGAAGTAAGAGCAATAGAGAAGAAAAAAGATTTTGCCAATCCAAGATATATGGAATTGCTGATGCCCAATTTTTATGCAAAACATTTATGTCGTTTGCCTCAATTACCTGATCCTGTAAACCGTTCTTTTAAACATGTCAATAGTGTTATTTACACCATGATGCAAGGCCCTTCAGAATTTGGGATCAGTGGGCGTTTAGCAAATTGGGATATAAAGAATCAACTCAATAAAATAACCGTTCCCACCTTAATGATAGGAGCGAAGCATGATACGATGGACCCAAAAGCAATGGAAGAACAAAGCAAGATGGTTAAAAATGGAAGCTATTTATATTGTCCAAATGGCAGCCATCTATCTATGTGGGATGATCAAAAAGTTTTTATGGAAGGCGTAATAAAATGGATCAAAGAAGTTGATAGCAACAAGCAGGCTATACAATAGCTTGCACATGATCCGCAATGGATCGTAAAATTTCATTCATTAAGTCCTTAGAAGCATTTGAATTATGACTAGCAAAAACATAGTGCATAGGAGAACTGGAAAGTATTCTTTTATCTGGCAATTGATTTAAAACTTCCTCATCAAGCATAGAAAGTTGATACTCTGTAAAAAATGGTGTCGTCCGCACCGTTACCATAGCATTGTAGCCAATGCCCTGGTAATCAAACTGTATGCTGAATAAACGAGCCATGGATACAACTTTATTGTAAAAAATTCAACTCATTCTAATAAAAAACAGCCTTCGTTAAATATACAAAATATTAATGGGGGAAACAATGCCCACATCCCCTGAAGGGGAGTATTAGCTCTAAAGTATTAAATTCCTCTTAGGGAGATGGGGTATCTACTTATATGGGAGCTAAAAACTGGCTTCTAATATAGTCAGCAACGTTTACAAGGTCTTTGGTTTGCTCAAACACTTTTAACTGCCTGTCTGCACCTGTACCACCCTCTAAAATTTTATTTACTGCACTCAATCTGTGTCGCGATCCCAGGTTATCTACAATATCATCTACAAAGTCCAATAATTCATAAATTAATACCCTTGTATTAATTTCTTCTTCCTTACCAAAATCAATCAGGTACCCATCAATACCATAGCGGCCCGCCCGCCATTTATTTTCATTAATTAACGGCCTTGGATATTGAATAAAATTGAGGTTTTGCAACCGCAGTTTGTAAATCTTTACACATACAGCCTGGAACAATGCAGCGATAGCAATTGTTTCATCAACAGTTAATGGAACATCACAAATTCTGAATTCAACAGTATTAAAAAAGGGGTGTACACGAAGATCCCACCATATTTTTTTTGCATTGTCAATGCAATTGGTCTTGATTAAAATCTTGATATAATTGTCATACGCTTCTATACTCTCAAAACTTTCCGGAATGCCTGTGCGTGGAAATTTATCAAACACTTTTGTACGAAAAGATTTATAGCCTCTTAATCTTCCTTCCCAAAAAGGAGAGTTGGTACTGAGCGCATAAATATGCGGTAAAAAGTAGCGGGTAGAATTGGCAATATGATTTGCCATCTCTCTTGTTTCCATT
>JALZIY010000152.1 GCA_030860085.1 Bacteroidota bacterium
GAACTGTTCATGCCGAATGTAAAAGGTCAAATAAGAAAATTTGTTTTAACTACTAACTAATGGAAAGTAAGGATCATTATTTTAGTTTGTCCAGTTTTTTAATTCATCAGCAAGTTTACGATCATTACTAAGTCGCGGCACTTTATTTTGCCCCCCTAATTTTCCAACCGATTTCATGTAATTAATAAATCCGTTCTTTTTTATAGTTGTAATTTTTAAAGGTTGTAAAATATTACCTCGGATCAGATCATCATAATAAATATTTTTTTGCCGTAAATTCTTATCAACTTTTTCGGCAAACTCAGTTAAATGAGCAGGCGCTTCCTCAAATTCAATCAACCATTCGTGAAAACTTTTCCCTTCGTGATGACCAATAGTAGGCGCTACTGTAAATTCTGTAATCCGGACATTTTCTTCTTCCGCCGCTTTTAGCAAACTTTGTTCCACTTCTTCTCCAATAACATGTTCTCCAAAAGCTGAAATAAAATGTTTAATACGGCCTGTAACTATCAACCTGTATGGGTTTGTACTGATAAATTTAATTGTATCACCAAGATTATATCCCCATAGCCCCGCATTGCTATTAACTATCAGCGCATAGTTTACACCAACTTTGACTTCATGCAGAGAAATCCTTGTCTGTGATTCATTAAAAATTTCTGAAGCTTCAACAAATTCAAAAAAGATCCCGCTATCTGTATTTAATAATAGGCCTTCTTCTTTTTGCGTATCCTGAAAAGCAAAAAAACCTTCTGAGGCGGGGAATGTTTCAATATCATCTATCTGCCGGCCAATACTTTCAAATAATTTTGCTTTATACGGTTCAAAATTTACTCCTCCATGTACCATCACTGAAAAATTAGGAAAAAGATCTCTTATTTTTTTGCAACTTTTTTCCTGTAATCTGTCAAAATACATTTGCACCCAGGGCGGAATACCGCTGATCAACGTCATATTTTGATTAATGGTTTCGTTAACAATAGCATCAAGTTTTGTTTCCCAGTCTTCAATACAATTTGTTTCATAACTGGGAAGCTGATTAGTGCGTAGGTATTTTGGAATATGATGATTGACAATACCACTTAAACGCCCGGTAGGTATATCAGCTATTCGTTCCAATTCCGGCGAACCGGATAGAAAAATCAGTTTGCCATCTGCAAAAGCTGTATTACCTGTTTCTGCCATGTAGCACAATAGCGCATTTCGGGCTGTATTTATATGATTAGGAATTGAATCTGATGTTATAGGTATATACTTAATGCCGCTGGTAGTACCAGATGTTTTAGCGAAGTAAATAGGTTTCCCCTTCCATAATATATTATGCTTTCCTTCTTTTATTTTTTCTATATAGGGTTTCATTTGTTCATAATCCCTTATAGGAACTGCGTGATGGAATCCATTATAATTTTCTACTTCATTCAAATGATGATCAACTCCAAATTGTGTGGTTCTCGCTGTTTTTAAAAGGCTTTTTAAAATAGCATCTTGGTCGGTAAGAGCACTTAACATACCCTTGCGTATTTTTGATTGAATATAAGAAGCAAAGGGCTTGGCTAGAAATGATTTTATTTTCATTAAAGCAAACGCTTACAGCCACTTTTTTATGGTAAAAGATAATTATGGCAAGCTTAAGCGGCACAAATATAGTTGTTACAGGTTATCAGGTTCAAAATTTAGCTTTATGGCAGTACAATTTGTTTGTTCCTTCAAAATTTAGCCTTACATTTGCGCTCCTAATTTTTGAACCATTATGTTCGCAATTGTAAAAATAGCAGGCCAGCAGTTTAAGGTTGAAAAAGACCAAACTTTGTATGTACCCAACCTCAGTGGTAATGCCGGTGATAAAATAGAATTTTCTGAAGTAGTATTAGCAGATAGCGACGGCAACTTGACTATTGGTGATTTAATTAAAGTAAAAGTATCTGCAGAAATCCTTGACCATGTAAAAGGTGATAAAGTAATTGCATATAAGCAAAAACGCAGAAAAGGATTTCGCAAAAAATTAGGCCACCGTACCAGATATACAAAAATTAAAATAAGCGACATCGCTTAAAAAAATCTTGATTATATAAAATTCTAATTTCAAGTTTTGTATTTCACTTTTTATTTTTCATATTTCGTAAACAAAAATTTAAATCATGGCACACAAAAAAGGGGAAGGCAGCGTAAAGAACAGCCGTGACTCGAACAGCAAACGTTTGGGTGTAAAAATTTTTGGTGGCCAGCCCGCTATCTCCGGCAACATCATTGTTCGTCAACGTGGCACTGTTTACCATCCCGGTAAAAATGTTGGTGTGGGTAAAGACTTCACTTTATTTGCATTAACCGATGGCATTGTTGAATTTTCAAAAAGAAAACAAAACAGAACTTTTGTAGCAGTAAATGATGTTGATACTTCAGCCGAATAAATAGATAAATTTAATTTGTTAGGAAAAATATTTTGATAGTTAAAAAATGTTTCTACTTTTACTATCGATAATTTTTTTTATTACTAACCATTAAATTTCAAAAATCATGGCAACAGCTAAAAAAGCAGCTCCTAAAAAAGCAGCAGCAAAAAAGGCAGCCCCTAAAAAAGCAGCTTCTAAAAGTTCTTCTAAAGGAGCTTCTAAAAGTTCTTCTAAAGGTGCATCTAAGGGCGGATCAAAATCTGCTTCTAAATCATCTTCAAGAAGATAAGAACGAATTTTTTAATTCTTATAAAGTCCTGAGTAATTGGGACTTTTTTTTTGCCTAGTACTTCTAAAAAAATATTCTACTTTATGTTACAATTTAAACTCCTCTTTCGAGGATGGAGGTATATATGGATAATTACGAAATAGCTGACCAGTTTTCATTACTTTCTCAACTAATGGATATACATGGTGAAAATGCATTTAAAGCCAAGAGCTATTCCAGCGCTGCATTTACAATAGAAAAGCTGGCCACGGAGATAGCCGATTTACCAAAAGAAAAAATAATTGCTTTAAAAGGAATTGGAGAAAGCGTTGGCAATAAGATAGTGGAGATCATCGAAACAGGAGAACTAGGCATATTAAAAGATTTGATTGCGGGCACACCAAAAGGCGTATTAGAAATGTTGACTATTAAAGGACTCGGACCAAAAAAAATTCATACGCTATGGAAAGAAGCTGGTATTGATACATTAGAAGATTTAATTGAAGCTTGTCAAAAAAACAAGCTCGCATCACAGAAAGGATTTACAGAAAAAACACAGGAAAAGATATTAGAATCCGTTGCATTTAAAAAACAAAACAGCAATCGATACTTGTATGCCCATGTAGAAAGTTTTGTTGAAGTATTTAATATAAAAATAAAAGAAGCTTTTAAAAATGAAAAGCTCGAAATAACCGGTGCTTTTAGAAGACACCTGGAAATAATAGAAGAATTGGAATGGGTAACTACTATCCCAAAAAATGAATTAAAAGATTTTTTATTAAAATCGGGTTTTGAGATTATTAAAGAATTACCCGATACAATTACCATAAATCCAGAAGGAACGCCTGCAATAACCTTTTATATAACAAGCGACGAAAATTTTTACGTCCACATTGTCAAAACAAGTTCAAGCGATGAATTTTTAAAAGAGTGGAAAAAAATTGAAATCCAGCAGAAAGAAAAAACTTATAAAAGTGAGGAAGATGTTTTTAAGAAACTAGACATCCCTTTTATCCCTTCTTATTTAAGAGAAAAAAAAGAGATCATGGCAACAATAAAAAATATTGACCTTGATAATATTATTCAAACAGCAGATGTAAAAGGTTTGGTTCATTCACATAGTAATTGGAGCGATGGAGGCCATACTATCGAACAAATGGCTAATGAACTGATTAAACTCGGCTTTGAATATTTAGTTATCTCCGATCATTCTAAAGCCGCCTACTATGCCGGCGGATTATCAGAAGAAAAAATTTTGGAACAACATGAATATATTGACACTTTGAATAAAAAACTAAAACCTTTCAAGATTTTCAAAAGTATTGAGTGCGATATTTTGAGCGACGGGTCTTTAGATTATAGTGATGAAGTATTAGCTTCATTTGAATTAGTAATTGCCTCGATACATAGCAACCTGCAAATGAATGAAGAAAAAGCAATGAAGCGTTTACTTGGGGCAATTGAAAATCCTTATGTTACAATACTTGGGCATATGACGGGCAGAAGATTATTAAAACGTAACGCTTACCCTGTTGACCATAAAGCCGTTATCGATGCTTGCGCAGCAAACTTAGTGACTATTGAAATAAATGCGAATCCACAACGTCTTGACATGAAATGGGAGTGGATTGATTATGCATTAGAAAATAATCTCTTTCTTTCCATCAATCCGGACGCACATACTATTGATGAATTTCATAATATTAAATATGGAGTTTTGGTAGCACAAAAAGGGGGACTTACCAAAGAAAATAATTTAAGCAGTTTAAATCTTGCAGATTTTGAAACATTTCTAACAAAAAGAAAAAAATTAAAAGGAATTACATAATAACAGGTAGCTGCACAAAAAAAGAGCTTCCTTTTCCTTGCTCCGTTTGAAACCAAATTTCACCGCCTGTTTGATCAACTATACTTTTGCACATGGCCAATCCTAATCCGGTGCCGGATGATTTTGTTGTAAAATTTGGGGCAAATATTTTTGATCGCATTTCTTCCGGAATACCCTCACCATTATCTCGGATTTGAATAACTATTTCTTGTCCTCTTTTTTCTTCAATAATATCAATTTTGCACGTAGTTCTATTTGTACAGGCATCTATTGAATTAGTTAATAAATTAGTAAACAATCTGTTCATATGCGTTTTATCGGCCCGCAAAATTATTTTTTCCTCTGTTTTTATCCAATTTAATTTAACTCCCGGATTAGTACTATAGAGGTCTTTTAGGGTTTCTAAAACCTGGTGTAAGTCAAAGGTTTCCAGTTGAGTGGTGCCAATATTAGCAAACCGTGCAAAGTCTGCTGCAATTTTTGAAAGATGATCAATTTGTTCTACTAATGTGTTGGCGACATTAGTTGTTAATTCTTTAACGTTAGATTGATTTTTATGAATGGCTTTCTGCAGGTATTGTATACTTAATTTCATTGGTGTTAATGGATTCTTTATCTCATGTGCTACCTGCCTTGCCATCTCTCTCCACGCTCCTTCCCTTTCGCTCTTAGCAAGCGCAGCCGCACTTCGTTCTAACTGATGCACCATTTTATTGTATTGCAAAACCAATTCACCTATTTCATCATTCCTGTTCCATACGATTTCTTCATTTGCTTTTCCTAATTGTATCTCTTTCATTTTATCTCCAATGACAGAGAATGACCGGGTTATTTTATTAGTGATAAACAATGCAATTACACCTGCAATTAAATAGATAAACGCATTAAGGTTAATAATGGTTACTAAAAAATTTGAAATTTCCTGGTTGATGTCTATCTGCGAAAGAAAATAAGGAATATTTAAATAAGCAAGCACCTTTCCATCATCTTCGCGACGTACAGTAGCATAAATACTTAAATAGTGTAACGAACTAAGCGTTTCTTCCTGAACATATTGTACTTGACGTAAACGATTTAGATGATAGTAGGCTTCCGGATGCATCTTTGTACTCAGTAAACCTTTTTTATAAACTTCTGCTTCCGATGACACATATAGATTACCAGAGGTATCATACACATTAACATCAACATCATGTATATCAGCTACTTCATTAATTAAATTTTGTAAATTATTATTGGTTACAGAATCATATATATTAATGACGTCATCAAAAGTACCAAAGTCTGATGCCTGCTTTTGCATTTCTTTTATCATGATCTCTGAGGTACGGCTTAATTTGTCAACATTGTTCCTATTATAGCGTATAATAAAAAAGGATATAGTAGCAATACCAATAATTAAAAAAGACAGGATACTGATGAAAATTATAGTGCTATGCACTTGTGAGCGTATATTCAATTGCCAAAAAACTGTAATCGCATGTTTATCATTAGCGGCTTTTAATATTAGAGAAATGATCTGCAATAAACCCACCATAAAAAGAAACGCACAAAATAGGTAAGAGAATAAAGTGATGCTTTCTATTAAAGAATTTTGATTTTTCGCGATCACAACAACCTTATCATTACTTGCCTTATACCATAATTCATCATAATCTACATTGGTCCTGTTCTCATATTCATTTTGCGGAATTTCAATTTGCGTCAAATTAATCTGAAAAGGATATTTATTACTGGCGGATATGAGCACATTTTTTTTATAAACAGCATGAGAATAAACCGGTGAGTTTTCTGCATTTATTTGATTACTGTTTCGGAAAAGTTCAGGATAAAGCGCATCGCTGTTATACTGTTTTGGCGTGGAAACAATAAAAAGAGTACCAACCTTAACACTATCTGTTATGCTCCGCTTCGTTATATAATTAAACTGATCATAAGATGTTTCGTGGTAGTTAAGGTCAGGAGTGCCCGTTGGAACGCTTTGAACAGAAAATAAATTATTTAATTCTGCAAAAGTTAAAGAATCATCGTTATTAACGCCGGCATTTTGAGAGTTAAAAACAAAAATCCGGGTATCATATTTAATAATATAACCGCCAAAGTTTTTACTGATAATGCTATCCCTGATTAACCGGTTCTCTGTTGGATTTTGAAAGCGGTGAAAGTTATCTGCTAAAAAATCATTATCCAAAAAGGCCAACGCAATTTTAAGTGTTTGTTCTGCAGCCGGGTCGGTTAGCTGGTCAAGCTTTTCTGCAATGCTTTTTCTGATCCGCAATTCTTTGTGATTATTCTCTTTCAAAATAAGAGCCGTCAACGAAACGGAAAAAATAAATATCCAAAATAAAATGCCTGCTACTGTAATCCGGAAACGATTGATGATAAACTTTTCCTGGGTTAATATCAGTGTATAAATAAATAACCATAAAAGAACAGGCAAATGAAATAAAATAATGCTGTTACCCGAACGAAATGTTAGTAAGATCAACCCTCCAAATGCCAAAGCGAAATAGATGTGAATCATCTTACCTTTAAAAGCTGGTAAAATAAAACTAAAAAGAATACGTGTAAAATAATAGTAAGAAAGTGATAACAGCGCTAATACAACAAACCCAACCACCGTATAAATATCAAGACTAAAAAAATCAATAACATTAAAAGATATTTTCGAATCAGCTATCAGGCTACGAATAACATTGGCATATTGAAATGTGGAAACTATCAAAAATAAAATTGCACCAATGCCTGCAAGCAAAATACCTTTTTTATACTTAAAATGAGGCAATGGTTTTAAAGATCCGATAGTATGCCACGCGTAAACAACGAACCAGCAAAACAAAATAGTGTTAATCAATAAATCTCCTAAAGACTGATTGAACTTACTATAATAATTACCATAAATAGTTGGATCGAATAATTCAAACTGCCTGAAAAAGAATATGCCAGGAAAAAAATATAACGCAATTCTAACCACTAACAAGGATAAGGAAAGAAATAGGATCCCCTTTAAGGAGCCTCTGCTTTTTGTAATGGTTTCCGTTACAAAATGGAGATACGCTAATAATAAAATAAAAGAACAAATACGTAAAAAGAAGGTTATAGAATCTGCTTCCCTTATGGGTGTATAGGCTTTGTGCTCAATGTAAAACAGAGGTTTGCCATTTAACGAATGAATTACGTGAGGCGTTTCTTTATCGGAAATAGAAATCTTATTAACAGCAGATCTATTATAAGTAAAATGCGTTTGCAAATAATTGGAATTAGGAAAATCATATTCATACCTGATGGGTATCATAGCATAAGCAATAACATTATTGCTCATATTTGATAACCTCACTGTTCTTTTTACAACAAGGTAATGTCCATTGGAAAGCTTCCGAAAATATTCGCCATCCTCCAGCGAATAATCAGCATGAGGAGGGATAATCTTTTGATTGTTCCAAAAGAGCATTTCCTGGTCACCGGTTATTGTTTCAGCAAATAGAAAAATACCATAGTCTTTGTCTGCAATCCTTTTAAACTCTTCCAAAGGCTCAATTTGCTGCACCAGGCGACGCATTAACTGTGAATCAGCAAGAAAGCGTTCATAATTTTTCTGTTGTTTGTGAATATATTGCTCTAACTTTTTTCCTTCATTTTGAATAGATGGTTGTACACGGAAATAGGTGGAAGTAAAAAAAGAAAAAAGCAACAGAATACTTGCAGAAAAAAGTAAAGTTCTTTTAGAAAAGCTCGTATTTATTTTTTGAAGTTTCAAGTATGTTCCCTTTTGATGTCATTCCAAATAGTATCCATTTCTTCCAGGCTCATTTCTGCTAAAGCTTTGTTTTTCACTAATGCCTCCTTCTCCATTCTTGTAAAGCGGTAAAGAAATTTATTATTTGTAAGCTCTAATGCATTTTCGGCATCAACATTCAAGAATCGCGCAAAATTCACCAATGAAAAAACAACATCTCCAAATTCTTCTTCTGTTTTTTGTTGGTCATTTCTTTGAATGGCCTCCTCCATTTCTGTAATTTCTTCCTCAACTTTTTTCCATACCTGTTCTTTGTTTTCCCATTCAAACCCAACCTGCTTTGCTTTTTCCTGAAGCCGCATCGCTTTTACTAAAGCCGGCAAGGCCGCTGGTACGCCAGAAAGCACAGACGTTTTACCCTCTTTCAGTTTCAAATTTTCCCAATTACGTTTTACATCTTCATCATTCTGTACTTCTACATTTCCATAAACGTGCGGATGACGGTCAATTAGTTTTTGAGAAATACCTTCGATAACTTCTGTAATGGTAAATTGATTTTGCTCGGCAGCAATCTTTGAATAAAAAACAATGTGAAGCAAAAGATCTCCCAATTCTTCTTTAATCGACATCCAGTTATTTTCTGTAATGGCGCCGGTTAACTCATAGGTTTCTTCGAGAGTCATTTGCCTCAGGCTATGAATCGTCTGTTTTTTATCCCAGGGACATTTTTCTCTTAATTCATCCATTATCATTACCAGTCGTGCAAATGGTTCATTTCCTTCACTCATAAATTATAGTTGAAAAAGTGAAAATATTAGAAATAGTATAAAGATCAATACAAGTATAAAAAGAGCCACTACATTCAATAACAAAAATTTACCTAAAGTTTTGGCCCAACCTTGTTTATAGAATCTTTTCATGGCACGGGCCAGGTAAATACCTCCTGATAATAAAAGAATGCCGGCAAAAAAACGTAGTGTACCCCACTGCAACCAATCATACAATTCAATAAAAAGAAAATAAATTAATAAAAGTATAAATGAAAAAACGTAGTGATAGAGTGTGAAAACTGCATGATCATTATAATAAAACTGTTTTCTTCTTACGTATAAAAGCTTTAAAGTAAGAGCGAAAAAAGGAAGCGACACAAACAATATATAAGGGAATTTATGCAAAAAAGAATTTGTCATATCTAGCATCATAGCCTTATCGTCATCAGCAAATTTTTGTCTATGCGCTTTCCATTTTTTTTCAATCCTGTTGCTTAACCAATCTTTGCCCACATTTAATTCATCCTGGCTTTTTTGTATTTTATTCACCACCATCAAGTATTGAATGTTTTTTAAATTAATTATGAAAGAGCTGTCAATTTCGGTATTTATTTCTTCAAATAAACCGATACGGAATGAGGTGTCTAGTAAAAATTTCAACTGTTTTTGAACTACGCTATCAGGATTTTGAGCATTCTCTTTAAAGAGATGAGAAGAATATTCAAATCTTTCCACTTTAGTCATTAATCTTTTATTTCCTGTCATATTAATGGCATCTGTAGGTTTATTTACAGAAAAGAAGAATAAAAAGAAAAGTGCTGATGTAAAAAGATACATCCTGATGGGATCAAGATAATTTATCCGCTTTCCCTCCATGTATTCTTTTGGTACGAAACCAGGCTTGAATAACAAGTATTTTAATGTATCAAAGAATTTTCCGTCAAAATGGAATATATCATAGATAAAATGCTTAAATAAAGAACCAACTCCTTGCTTTGTTACAGTATTTTCCTGTCCACAAACATGGCAAAATCGCCCGTGCACAAGCACTTCACAATTTAAACAGTTTTTCTCTTTTCGTTCTGGCTGGTGCGACACGTAAATTTTTCTTAAAAATAGGTACAAATGGTTTCATTAATGGCTGCTTTATAACTACTCATACAAGCAATACTTATTTTTGAAAAAAGAGCAATAACTTATGAAAGCATTTTTAGTATCAGTAATTCTTTTTCTTTCCTTTTTTTCAAAGGCCCAGTATTATTATACTGACATTATTGGCACAAAAGAAACGGCTGCCATTATGAAGCTGTATCAACAAAATAAAGTAAGCCATGTTGTTTTAAATAGTTTTGATGCAGATGGAATGAAGAGCGAAGGTTTTTATGTTGAACAGTTTTTTTCATCTTCTATACGAACGCTTAAAACAATTACCCGCTCCGGTGATAATAATGAATCTATTTTAACAACACACATCAATGCAAATGCACAAGTAGTTAAAACAACTGACAGTAGTGTAGCATTGGTAAGTACTACACAATACAGTTATAATACTGCAGGAAATTTAATTTCTATATTATCAGCCTCCAAAGATTCTACAAATGCTATGATGCAAATAGAAGAACACAAATGGGAATATGAAGGTGACCGTATAGTAAGAATGCTAAGGATAAAAAATAGCATTGATACTTCAATTGTTCAATTCAAATCAGATGGAAATGGAAATGTGATAGAAGAAACAAGCGTTCGTAAAGGGATTAAATCTGATCCAGCGTTATACTACTATGATGAGCAAAACCGGTTAACAGATGTTGTTCGTTTTAATAACAAGGCCCGCCGCCTTTTACCTCTATTTATGTTTGAGTATTCTTTGGCCAACCAGGTCATACAAAAAATTACAGTACCAGGTAATAGCTCAAACTATTTAATATGGCGTTATCAATACGGAACTAATGGATTAAAAATAAAAGAAGCCGTATACAACAAACAAAAAGAGCTAAAAGGCAAAATAGAATATCAATATATATTTAATTTGTAATGGAATACGCCTACTTGGATGAAGCTATTATCTGCTTAAAATAAAAGAGCATAATTAAAATAAAAGAGCATAATTAAACTGAATTACAAAAAGTATAGTCCGAAAAAATTGTTTTAGTGAAAATGGAAAAAATTAGAATTTACCACAAGCGATATTCCACCTGGTTAAGTCGAATAGCGATTACAAAAGGACGTTGTAAGCATTTATTGATAAAAAAATAACTACAAGTGCATTGAATGCAATTTCTTGTTGCTTCGTTTAATACTTTTTAATAAGTGTAGTTTTTTTTAGACATATTGAGGAAATCATGGAGCGATGGATTACTTTTTTTTATGCTATTTCTAACCCAAATACTAAAGTTATCTTTCAAAATAGCTAATGATACCCAGATAAACCTGAGAGCCAACAAAAATGACGATTAGAATTACCAAAAGCATAGCAGACCAGCGATTAAAATCTGCTGGCCTTGAAGAAACACCTGAAAATATTTTTAAACTCATATTATCTATAGTGATATTAACATGCCAAAGATCAACCCCATGCCATTTTATTATCCACATCTTCTGATGAAAAATATATAACAGGCTTGCTT
>JALZIY010000157.1 GCA_030860085.1 Bacteroidota bacterium
CCGTAATATCCATTACAGTTCCCTTCATGGCAACAGCTTCATTATTTTCATAAACGATTTTGCCTTTAGCCCAAATAATTTTCATTTGATCGTTGCCCTGGTAACGATATTCACATTCGAAACCGCCGGTTTTTTTGGATTCCTTAATAGCCTTTTCTACCCGTTCCTTATCATCAGGATGAACTCGCTTAAAAAAATCTCCGGGATCATCGGAGCTAAGTTCAAGAATTTTATAAAACTGCGGAGAGGCTGAAGAATTCTGATGATTAAAATTCCATAAAAAACTTCCAATATGTGAAATTTCCTGCGCTTCTAACAACTGCTGTTCCTGTAGTTTCAATTGTTCAGCTGTTCGTTTTTCTTTATCAACGTCTAACGCAATGCCAATGATTTCTATAACTCTTCCATCTGGGGTTCTTCTAAAAACCGATTCATAATGCCTCAACCATTTGTATTCTCCTGTTTTATTTTTAATGCGGTATTTGTAACTTTTAATTTCCTGATCAGCCGCATGCGAAATTTCTTGTAAATGCTTTTTTACCACTTCCACATCATCTGGATGAATTAACTGGTAAACGGTGTTTAAACTCAGCGCATTTAATTCGTTTTGGGTATAACCAAAAACTGATGCTGTCTTATCATTTGAATAAATTCCCTTCATGTTGATAATGTCAAATACAAACACAGCACTTGGGGAAGTATTATTTATCCTTTCGATAAAATGTAAATGATCGCCTACCTTTCTCTTTAATAGGTCAGTATAGACTTTAGAAGCGAGCGAGTGATGGCGTAAAGCGTAGAAGTCAATTTCTTTAACTAATTCAATTATTTGTTCAGCATTCTTACAGTATTGCGGTAAAAAATGGAGAAGGCCTTGTTTGTTAATATAGATGATTAAATTAATGTCTTCTGCAAGAATATTATCGCTTTTAATCCCCGGCACTTCATTTATTGCATACCTGTTTACAACATACTCAATATATTGTTGTGTCTCATTTTTGCTTATACATTTTAAAAACTCCGTGTATCTTTCTAAGTATAGTTTTTCTAGTTTATCAATCGAAAGTTTTGCAAACCATTTTAACAATGGCAGGTTTCGCTGCCTGCTTAACCTTAATATTTCCAATGAAAATTCCTTTAATTGATATTTCAATAAATATTCTGCAAAAGATGGCAGGTAAGAAAACGTCAAAGAAGTATTTACATCAACTTTAGTTTGCACGTAAAGTGTATTTTTGATAGTTCACGCAAAGAACGCAAAGAATAGCAGCAACGCAAAGAGGTATTTTAACTTTGAAGAGCCGTCAACGTCAACTTGCCAATGGTCTACTGTTCTTCTTCAGAATGGGGCTTCAGTGCAGTATAATTTCAATCCTGCTTTTAAATGTTCCTTTTCTCTTAGCAAAAAAATATTTTGCAATTTGGTCTTCAGTAGTGAGTAACATAGAATCTTTTGTATGTTTTATTTCAAATGATTCAAGATCATCAGCAATATTTTTTATTGATGCTTCTGTCCATCTTCCTAATCCAAAAGACATACTAGCGAAATTCTGAGGTTTTTTATTTTTTAAATTGAAATCGACCCTGGTTGAATTACTGATAAAAAACGGGCTGGTTTTGGCGCTGTCTTCTTTCAATTTAAAAATAACCTCTGCATCGTTATTGCTTTTGTTTCGCATATTTATACGACGTGAGGGATCGCAGCTTAACAGAAATAATATAGAGATCACTAAACAAAAATATCTCATGGGTATTAAAATCAGCTATAAGATTACCCTTTGTAAATGTAAAAAGAAAGAAAATTCAGTTTTTTAAATTTTCATTTCACATTTGATACAATTATAGCTATTTTATTCTTCCTGCTTTGGACCCGAGTTTGGATCTTCTTCCTGTCTTTCATGCCTGTCGCCACCTAAACTATAATAATTATTTTCTTCATCTTCTTCACCTATTTCTTCATTGGCATCATCCAACTCACTTCCAGGAACATCGAGGTCTATATTCAAATCTTCTGTGCTAGCATTTTGAGGGGTGCCAATTTCATCATTGGTGGAGTTTAAGGCCACCAGGTCATCATCAGTAACATCAGCTTCTGTTCCGGATTTAATATCCAGTTCACTATCTGTTGCCGGTCCCGGTATCATTGCTTCCTTGGCTCTCTCACGCTCTTGTCCTGCAATAAATCGCTGATTAACTCCTGTATCATTTTTGTTTGAGGGAAGATTTTCTACATCTACATCAACGCGGTGGCTGTCTGTACGCTGATCCATTATATCTTCTTTTGCAGGGTAGTGAGGATAACCTGGAAAATCCTGATCTGTTTTTTGATCATTCGAATTTTCTACGTCCCGTTTACTATCCATTGCTTTTGACGAATTATCTTCCGGGGCGTTTGTATTTCTTTTTGTATCATTTTCATTTCTTTTCATTGTAGGTGTTTTTATATTACATGAAAATGTCGTGCCGCAAAGCATGAACCTGATCTCAGCAGGTTGATGGCCTGATTTTTTAAAAAATTAATAAACAATATTTTAATCACTTTAAATTTTAAAAATGAAAGCAGCAGTATTTCACAAGATCGGAGACATTAGTGTCGATAATGTAGATGATCCCAGGATAGAAGCACCAGATGATATTATTTTGAAAGTTACTTCCACAGCTATATGCGGTTCCGATCTACATATTTATAATGGTTTTTTTCCTCAGTTAAAAGATATGGTGATGGGCCATGAGTTTATGGGTATTGTAGAGGAAGCTGGTTCTTCTGTAAATAAAATAAAAAAAGGGGACCGTGTAGTGGTGCCATTTGTTATTGCCTGCGGACAATGTTTTTTTTGCGCACATAACCAGCATCCCCATTGCGAAAACACAAATTCTGACATGTATGGTCCCGAAGGACACCTGATGAAAGGAAAAGGTGGTGGGCTTTTCGGATTTACAGATTTGTATGGGGGTTATAATGGTGGGCAGGCTGAATATGTTCGTGTTCCAAAAGCAAATATTGGCCCTAAATTGATTCCTGATGGTTTGAGTGACGAGCAGGTACTATTTTTGACAGATATATTCCCAACAGGATGGTCGGCAGTAAAGTGGGCCATGGTGGAACCGGGTAGTTCAGTTGCCATATTTGGTAGCGGCCCTGTTGGACTTATGGCACAAAAAGCCGCCTGGTTAAATGGGGCAGAACGGGTGATTGCTATTGACCCACTCGAATACAGGCTGCAAAAAGCAAGAGATGTAAATAAGGTGGAAACCCTTAATGCCAATGATCAAGACCTGATGGAAAAGATTAGGGAGATGACTGGCGGACGTGGTGTGGATTGTGCGATTGATGCCGTAGGCATGGAAGGGGAAAGAGGCTTTGTGGACAAGGTAAAAGCAGTGGTAAATCTGGAAAAGGGCACAGTAAAACCAATGGAGATGTGCTTTGAAGCAGTACGCAGAGGTGGTGCTGTAAGTGTGGTAGGAGTGTATGGCAGCCCTTATGATAATTTTCCCGTACACCAAATGTTTGAAAAAGGTTTTACTCTGCAGATGGGACAAGCTCATGTGCAGAAATATATCGATGAGCTTTTTGAAATTGTACGTAACGGCAAGGTAACCCTAAATGATATTATTACCCACAGGTTGCCACTTAGTGAAGCAACCCATGCTTATGATATTTTTAAAAAGAAAAAAGATGATTGCGTGAAAGTAATTTTGAAACCTGGTATGGACAATTAATAATAAATAAAACGTCTCCGATTCGGAAGCTTTTTCTGTAGTTGAGTTATTTTAAATGCATTCTTATAAAGCCAAGAATTTTTCCTTTAGAGGTGATATAATTGTACCCTGATTATCAAGCAAGAGATAATTATTGATGCCATTAAATAACATGTATGGATACCCTTTTTACCGGTAGCCACCAATTTAGCAATTACAACTAATTGACTGCCGTGAATTTTAACCAGGTTATTTTGCGTGGTAATATAAAACTGACTGTTTCTGTCGGCTGTAAAAAATACATCATAGGCAATGCTATTATTAATTTTTCCTTTTTAATTCTTAATTATCTCTCACCCATTTTCTTTTTCAAATTCTGATCGATCGCATCTAAAAATTCTTCTGTGTACAAATAATCTTTACCGTGTTCTGCTTTTGATTTAATAGTTAATGCAAGATCTTTTGTCATTTTACCACTTTCCACTGTTTCAATACAAACAGCTTCCAGTGCATGGCAAAAGTCAATTAACTCCTGGTTATTATCCAGCTTACCACGAAAAGCCAAACCTCTTGTCCAGGCAAAAATAGAAGCGATGGGATTGGTAGAAGTTGGATTGCCTTTTTCATGTTCACGGTAGTGGCGTGTAACAGTACCATGTGCTGCTTCAGCTTCCATCGTATTGCCATCAGGAGTAATTAAAACGGAAGTCATTAATCCTAAAGAACCAAATCCTTGCGCCACTGAATCGCTTTGCACGTCACCATCATAATTTTTACATGCCCACACAAAGCCGCCGCTCCATTTCATAGCGCTTGCTACCATGTCATCTATCAGACGATGTTCATAAGTAATGCCTGCTTCATTAAATTTAGTAGCGAATTCCGCATCAAATACTTCCTGAAAAATATCTTTAAAACGTCCATCATATTTTTTTAAGATGGTATTTTTTGTGCTCAAATACAAGGGCCAACCTTTTTGCAAAGCCATGTTCATACAACTGCTGGCAAAGCCACGTATGCTTTCATCTGTGTTGTACATGGCCATAGCTACTCCACCTTCACCAGTGTAATTATAAACTTCATATTGTTGCTTTTCACCGTTATCACCTTCAAAGATGATGGTTAACTTTCCTTTGCCTTTTACTACGAAATCGGTAGCCCGGTACTGATCGCCAAAGGCATGACGGCCAACAACGATTGGCTTATCCCAGGTGGTTACTAAACGAGGTATATTTTTAATTACAATGGGCTCCCGGAAAACCGTTCCATCTAAAATATTTCTAATGGTTCCATTGGGGCTTTTCCACATTTGCTTCAGCTCAAATTCCTTCACACGTTCTTCATCGGGTGTAATGGTGGCGCATTTAATTCCTACTCCATATTGCTTTATCGCATTGGCCGCATCAATCGTAACCTGGTCTTCGGTTTTATCTCTGTATTCAACGCCAAGATCAAAGTATTTTATATCCACATCAACATACGGCACAATTAGTTTGTCCTTAATAAATTTCCAAATGATGCGTGTCATTTCATCGCCATCCAACTCCACTACGGGGTTATTTACTTTGATCTTCTGATTCATTTTTAGTTGTGGTTTGTTATTAAAATTGATTTGGCAAAACTAAGGTGAAAATTATACAGGTAATTTTTAAATTAAACGTTCACTATCAACACAGGAATTTTTAATTGATGTCGAACGGCATCTATAGTTGCGCCATAGAGCCAATCTTTTAAACCAGCGTGTCCATGTGCACCAATCACCAGTAAATCAGCATTGGATTCTTTTACCAATTTTGGAATTTCTTTAGTGCGGTTTCCAAAGCCCAAAGCAGTAATAGCGCTATAGCCTTTTTGTTGTAACTGGCGGGCATATACATTTAATTTTTCCTGGTCCTTATGCGTCTCCAGGTCATCAGTTTCTTCTCCCATCACTTTTGCTGTGGCGCTTTCAACCACATGAATAAGTATAAATGAAGTGTTTTTTTTCCCCTGGCTTATGGCATGCGCAATTAGTTTATCATCATGTGTGCCCAACTCAATTGCAACAGCAATATTTTTATATTCCGGCACTAAAAAATCTTTCAGAATAGCTGGTTCAGGATGCACTGCTATTACAACCTTGTCACGTTTTCTTCTAAACATAGGATAAAGAAAAGCGGTAATAAGTAAAGACACATACATGAGACCTCCTGCAAGAAGTAAAATCTTCCAAAAAAGATTGCCTGGTTCAGTAAAGAAAACAGTTGACTGTCCTACAACCATGCGAATGTTGAGGTACACTAAAATGGAAGTAATAAGCCATGCTAATATTTTAACCCATTTCTTAATAACAAAAATCCCCATTGTTGTTTTATCACTTACAAAATGGATCAATGGAATTATGGCAAAACCTAATTGCAGGCTAAGTACCACCTGGCTTAAGATCAATAAGCTATCTATATTATCCTCACCGTTAATAAGAATTACCGCAACTGCAGGAATAATAGCTAACATTCGGGTTATTAATCTTCTTAACCATGGATTTAAGCGCAATCGTAAATAACCTTCCATTACAATTTGACCTGCAAGTGTACCTGTAACAGTGGAACTTTGCCCTGAAGCTATCAAAGCCACTGCAAATAAAATTGGTGCAAGGCCGGTACCCAGCAAGTCGCCTAACAATTCATGTGCTATTTTAATTTCTGCAACATCGGTGCGTCCCGAATAATAAAATACGCTTGCTGCCAGAACAAGAATAGCGGCGTTAACAAAAAATGCAAAATTCAACGCAATGGTAGTATCTATGAAATTTAGCTTTAGTGCTCTTTTGATTCCTGCATCATCTCTCTTTATTTTACGGGTTTGTACAAGTGCGGAATGCAGGTATAGATTATGTGGCATTACTGTAGCTCCTATGATGCCAATGGCAATGTAGAGAGCTGCGTCGTTAGGCACGTGCGGAACAAATCCTTTTACTACTTCGCCAAGATCGGGTTGTGCTAACAATATTTGAATTAAAAAAGAAATACCAATAACAGCAACAAGTGCAATGATAAAGGCTTCCAGTTTACGAATGCCCAGGCGCTGTAAAAGCAGTAATAAAAATGTGTCCAGCACAGTAATTAAAACACCCCATATTAATGGCATCCCCGTAAGTAGTTGTATGCCTATTGCCATTCCCAATACTTCGGCAAGATCTGTTGCAATAATGGCGATTTCAGCCAAAATATACAACATGAAATTTACACCTTTTGGATATGTTTCCCTGTTGGCC
The DNA here is from genome assembly GCA_030860085.1 of Bacteroidota bacterium. Classification (GTDB taxonomy): domain Bacteria; phylum Bacteroidota; class Bacteroidia; order Chitinophagales; family Chitinophagaceae; genus Flavisolibacter. Next base: position 6,956 of record JALZIY010000157.1, read on the forward strand.
TGGGCCAGGTCTCTGCCGCGAACTATACCCAGGCGTGCTGATAAACTTTGCAGTAATAGCGCCATCAAATTGCTCATCAGCAATACCCATATTAACGTATAACCGAATTGACTTCCCCCCGCTAAATCAGTGGCCCAATTCCCAGGATCCATATAACCTACGCTAACTAAATAGGCAGGGCCAAAAAAAGCAAAAATTTTTCTCCACCCTTTTCTTGATGTTGAAGTTGTGTCAACACTTTGGTGTACTTCACTTAATGATTTATCTGTTAATTTAAAGTTCATTTTACAAATATGTTTTTGGCTAATTGTTCGCTGATCGTTTCTGTCTTATTGGGTTTTATTTTAATCGTAAGCGATCCATCAAAAACAAAATGTTTTTTTACTTCTACTTCCGAACCGATGCTGATGCTTTTCATTTGTAAAAGCTCTAATATTTCCGTCGATTGATTATTTACCCTGGTTACCCGTGCAGGCTGATTTAAAGGAAGCTGATTTAATGTCAATTTATTAGCTGTTCTAATCTTGCCTTTACTGTCTGGTATTGGATCCCCATGAGGATCAATTTGCGGGAAGTCTAAAAAAGCATCCAGTTTCTCAATCAATTTTTTGCTGCTCACGTGTTCCAGCTCTTCTGCAATTACATGCACCTCATCCCAGCCAAACTTCAGTTTCTGTGATAAAAAATATTCCCATAGTCTATGCCTGCGAATAATACTTAAGGCTACTTTTTTTCCTTCACTATTTAAGTGAAACCCATAATAAGGTTTGTAAATAACTAAGTTTTTAGCGCTCAGCTTTTTCATCATATCTGTAATAGAAGACGGCCTGGCATTCAACTTTTCTGCCAACAGATTGGTTGTAACAGTACCATAATCAAGTTGAAGGTGAAAAATGGTCTTTAAATAATTTTCTTCGCTATTTGAAAAATTCACACCCCCTAATTTAAAATTTAGACAAACCTAAAAATTTATTATTAAAAAACCAAAAACTGCTTTACATTCCGTTTCAAAATATTTTCTTTTATTTACACTAAATACGGACAATGGCAAGGATATGTTTTATTGTAATGCTTTTTATTTTAGCCTGTAATGATAAGAAAGCCCCGAGCCGTGAAGATGATATAGGATTTGGGTTCGGAAATTTTGAAAATAAATTTAATACAGTTACAGCGCCTTACCAGTTAACTGATACCGGGTTTTTAAACAATTCGGATACGACCGCTTTAGCTAATGTTTCCTTTTCTAATTTTATTCCGGATAGCATAAAAACGAAACTTTTTAATAAATCCGGAACTGTAAAATACATCCCTCTTTCTAAAATTAAACTGCGAAACGATGGAAACTATTTTATTGTAAAGACTGTAAGCGGTATGCGTAAGGCTGCTTTATTAATTGCCTTTGATAAAGATTCATTTGGGGCTGCCATGCCTTTTTTGATTCCTGATGATGATCCAAAAACGACACAGGCAAGTATCATTGATAAATCTTTTTCCATTATCAGAAGTGTTTCTCATAAAACAGCAGATGATGTTACTACCGAAGGCAAGGATGTATATGTGTATAACCCTGATGCAAAAAGCTTCACCTTAATCATGACAGATGTTCTTGATGAAGGGGCTGTAGAATTAATTAATCCTATAGATACTTTTTCCCGTACAAATAAGTGGGCTGGCGACTATATCACTAGCAAAAAGAATATGGTATCTGTACGGGATGGCAGAACAGCTAATGAAATTAATTTTTTTGTTCACTTTGAAAAAGATAATGGCGATTGCAAAGGCGAGTTAAAAGGAACAGCTTTTTTCGCATCTTCAAAAGTAGCAGTGTACCGGCAAGGCGGCGATCCTTGTGTAATGGAATTCCATTTTTCAAATTATTCCGTTATAGTAAAAGAAATGGAAGGATGTGGATTACATCGCGATTTAAAATGCTCTTTCAATGGAACATTTACAAAAAAGCTGCCACCAAAGAAAGCCGCGCCTAAAAAAAGCAAGAAGAAATAGAATAGAATTTTAAGATGTGTATCACTAACACTGCAATTTCTTTTGTTTTATCTTGCGCAGCAATAATTAAAGTTTTTTAAAAATGGATTTTAAATCTTTCGAATTTCCCTACTCTACTGACGAACGTTATAAAAAGAAAGTAGCTTATTTTTCAATGGAGTTTGCTATTCATCAACCCCTGAAAATTTACAGTGGCGGTTTGGGCTTTTTATCCGGCTCACACTTACGCAGCGCCTATGAGTTAAAACAAAATTTAATAGGTATTGGTATTTTATGGAAGTATGGTTATTACGACCAGGCACGCCATCAGGACCAAACCTTACAGGTTACCTGGATGGAGAAGATATATAGTTTTTTAGTAGATACCGGGATCAAGTTTGAAGTGACTATTCACGAACACCCGGTTTGGGTAAAAGTAATGTACCTGCCCCCGCATACTTTTAACAGCGCACCATTGTTTTTAATGTCGACTGATGTTCCCGAAAATGATCATGTGTCGCAAACAATTACTCACCGTTTATACGATGCGAATGTAGCAACCAAAGTAGCTCAGTTTATTTTATTAGGTAAAGGTGGCGCTAAGTTGTTGGATGAAATTGGTTTTAAGCCGGAGACATACCATTTAAATGAAGCACACGCTTTATCGGCTGCTTTTTATTTATACAAAAAATATGATCGTGATATTAAGGAAGTAAGAAAGCGTTTGGTATTTACTACGCATACCCCTGAAGAAGCAGGTAATGAAAAACATGATATTTATTTATGCCATAAGATGAGTTATTTCTCAGGATTGTCTGTTCAAGAAGTGAAGGAAGTAACGGGCATGCCGGATGATCAGTTCAATCATTCCCTGGCGGCTTTGCGTTTTGCCAGGATTGCTAATGGCGTATCGCAATTGCATGGAGAAGTGTCAAGACATATGTGGAGCAAGTATGATGATATTTGCGAAATAGTTTCTATAACCAATGCACAGAACTGGCGATATTGGGCCGATAAGCATTTATACAAATTGGGCCAGATTGGCGATGATTATGGTTTTGATGACCGAAAAAAATATTTAAAGAAAAGAGCTTTCGAATTGGTAGCTGATCAAACAGGTAAATTATTTGATCCAAATGTTTTTACTATTGTCTGGGCACGCCGTTTTGCGGGATATAAAAGAGCTAATTTAATTACAAGGGATATTAAACGATTTAATGACTTAATGTCCAACAAAAAGTATCCCGTACAAATTATTTGGGCAGGAAAGCCTTACCCGGTAGATTACCCAGCCATTTCTGAATTCAACGAACTGGTTCATTTAAGTAAATATTATAGCAATGTAGCTGTAATGATTGGATACGAATTAACGCTTTCAAAGAGATTAAAACAGGCCTCTGACTGCTGGCTGAATAATCCACGTGTACCACGAGAAGCATCAGGAACAAGTGGTATGACTGCTGCTATGAACGGTGCGGTTAATTTATCTACTAACGATGGATGGATACCTGAATTTATCAATCATGGTAACAATGGTTTTGTAGTGCCACCGGTCGATTATAATAAGATGACTACGCCGGAACAAGACCAATATGACCTGGATAAAATATACGAAATTTTACAAAATGAAATTTTGCCGCTTTATTATGATGATTATAATACATGGCGACAGGTAGTAAAAAATGGAATGAATGATGTACAGCTCCAGTTTGATAGTAACAGGATGGCTAATGAATACTATGAATTACTTTACCACGAGTATCATAATATTGAGCATACTTATTAGAAGTTCCAAAGTTTGCAAGTTCACGGGTTCACTTGTTGTTTACAATAACGAGATCGTCATATAAACGATAAACTTGTGAACTTGCAAACTCGTGAACTTTTTAAACTATAAACTCGTTCATCACTTCATCAATTGTCTTACCGGAGTAAAATCCTGCCAGTTTTTTTATCACTCCTTCTACCAACGCATCAGGGCAGGAAGCTCCACTTGTTATTAAAATGGTCAAAGGCTCTTTTTTAGGTAAATAATTTTCAGTGATCAATTCCATCTTAGTATGAAAATCATAATGCAAAATTGTATGGTCTGAAATTATTTTATCCGAGTCGCTGATATAAAAAGTTTGTAATTTTTCTTCGCAAAGTTCCACTAAATGTGAAGTGTTGGAAGAATTAGAACCGCCGACTACAATCGCCAGATCTGCTTTAACACCCAACATGCCTACTACAGCAGTTTGATTATCATTCGTTGCATAACAAAGCGTATCACGGGTGTCAGCAAAATGTTCTTTAATCTCACCTTCCCCCAGGTTAAATTTTTTAATCATCGTTTCTTTTAAAAAATCTGCAATGGCTTGTGTGTCGCTGGCAAGCATGGTAGTTTGGTTAACCACTCCAATTCTTTGCAAATGTTTTTCTACATTAAAACCCTCTGAATATTGAGATTTAAAATCGATGTAGAATTGTTTAGCCGGTTTTTTGCCAAGTATATATTGCGCCAGGTCTTTTGCCTGGTCCATATCTCTTACCACAACTGAAGGGGCATTAACAGCCGCATGTGAAAAGGTAGCCCTTGTTTCCTCGTGCGTTGGCTTACCATGAATAATAATTGTATAATTATTATTGGCAATTGCTTCACTTCGGTTCCAAACTTTCTCAACAAATGGACAGGTGGTATCATATTTTTCTATGTTGATACCAATACGCTGTAATTTTTTTTCGATTTCCAATGTCGTTCCAAAAGCAGGGATCAAAACAATATCATTATTTGTTAAATCTTCGAATGGTATGATTTGTCTTCCGGATGTGTCCTGTAAAAATGAAACACCGCTATTTTCCAGGTCTGCATTTACCTGTGGGTTATGGATCATTTCACTTAATAAAAAAATGCGTTTGTCTTTATTATCTTCAACCGTTTTGAAAGCTATATCAATTGCATTTTCTACACCATAACAAAATCCAAAATGCCTTGCCAGGTAAATTCGCAAAGGGCCAAAATCTAAAAAAGTGGGGGAAAAATCTTTTTTCAACCGGTCTTCTTCCTTACGCTTTTTTTTAATAGCTGATATAAGGGGGCTTCTATATATAATGGGAACGTCAAACGTTTTCATTGGCCACAAAGTTAGCTGCTAAAATCCTAAGAGTTTTTTAATGTGTATTTTGCTGAAGAAATAAAATGGTTTCGTCAAAAACTGTGGAAATATAGAAATCTGATTTTTTATATGAACCACAAGTAGACACATAAGGCACATAGTAGATACACACATAGAATTTTATTTTTTATTCTATGTGAAAACCTGTGTTTCATGTCCTTATATGGTTCAACAATTCCAGTAATGATTAGGAACTAATAAATAGACCCTTATGCGTAAATTTCTTTACGGATTTATTGTAATTTTTTCGCTCAATGCCTGTCAATCAAATTCCGGTTCACAACCACAAGAACAAAAATCTATGGATACTACAGATTGGATAAAAAGCACGAATGTTTACGAGGTTAATGTACGCCAATACACCAAAGAGGGAACCTTTAATGCTTTTGCTAAAGAATTGCCACGGTTAAAAGAAATGGGTGTGAAGACGCTTTGGTTTATGCCCGTTACGCCTATTGCCCAGAAAAAGAAAAAAGGAGCGCTGGGCAGTTATTACGCTGCCGCAGATTATACTGCAATCAACCCGGAGTTTGGTACGCTGGATGATTTCAAAATATTGGTAAAAGATGCGCATGCGCAAGGATTTAAAGTGATTATTGATTGGGTAGCAAACCATACAGGTTGGGATCATCGCTGGACGAAAGAGCACCCTGATTATTTTGAAAAAGACAGCGCTACTAACGATTTTAAGGTTGCTTCCGGCATGGATGACATTATTGAACTGAATTTTAAAAATCCTTCTTTGCGAAAGGCTATGATTGATGCCATGAAGTTTTGGGTAGAAGAAGCGGATATTGATGGTTTTCGTTGTGACCTTGCTTTTTGGGTGGAGCTGGATTTTTGGAAAGAAGCTAAAACAGAATTACATAAAATTAAACCCCTGTTCTGGCTTGGCGAATTAGATGCTTTGGAACATCCTGAATATATGGAAGTTTTTGACGCCGCTTATACATGGACATGGATGCATCGCGCAAAAGAGTTTTATCAGAATAAATTGCCTTTAGATAGTTTGCATGTTGTTTTAGAAAAATACAAACAAGCGCCGGGAATGAAAGCCTGGTTTACTACCAACCATGATGAAAATAGCTGGAACGGAACCGAATATGAAAAATATGGAGATGCAGCTAAAGCGTTAGCTGTATTCAGTTGTACGTGGCCGGGATTGCCGTTGATATATAATGGCCAGGAAATGCCCAACCTGAAGCGTTTAAAGTTTTTTGAAAAAGATGTTATTGAATGGAATGGCAAATATGAGCTGCAGGATTTTTACAAAACCTTATTAACGCTTCACTCAAGCCATCCCGCTTTAGTTGCAACCAACGATGTAAACGATGTAGTTAAAATAAAAACAAGTGATGATGCTCATATTTTTGCCTACCTAAGAAAGGCCGGCAATAAAGAAGTGTTGGTGCTGTTAAATTTATCTCCCGCCCGTTTGCGGTTTGAAATATCAGACAATGTTGTGAACGGCTTATTTAAAAATGTTTTTTCGGCAGCACAAAACGATTTTACAACTGAAAAAAGCTTCGAAATGGCTGGTTGGGAATTTTTGGTTTATGAAAAATAGAGTATGTGAAACGTCAGACGACAGACGTGAGATTCTTACGTTTCAATTTTCACGTCTCACGAGGAAATCTCAACCTGGTTTATAAGCAAGTCTTCAAACTCTTCCCGCTTGCGTATTAAAAAAGCTTCGCCATTTTTTACCAGCACTTCTGCCGGGCGAAAACGTGAATTATAATTAGTGGACATTTCAAAACCATAGGCGCCGGCATTATAAAAAACCAGGTAATTATCTTCCTTTACTTCAGTCAATTTTCTGTTCCAGGCAAAAGTGTCTGTTTCACAGATGTTACCCACTACGGTATAGTTTTTTTCATCTCCGTCGGGATTACTTATGTTTTCAATGCGGTGATAGGCATCGTAAAACATAGGACGTATGAAATGATTGAAACCACTGTCAACACCAACAAACGTGGCGGCAGGCGTTTCTTTCATCACATTCACCTTGCTGATAAAATAACCGGCTTCACTTACTAAATATTTCCCCGGCTCAAACCACACCTGTAAATTTTTGCCAACCGATGTTGAATGACTTGAAAATGATTCAGCTATTTTTTGTGCTAAAAGATCCATGTCTGTTTCAGAGTCGCCTTCTTCGTATGGCACCTTAAAACCTCCACCGAGATCAATAAATTTCAAATCTTTAAAATGTGGAATGATATCAAACAACACTTCAATTCCTTTTACAAAAACATCTACATCTTGTATTTCACTGCCGGTATGTATGTGCAGATCATGAATGTAAAGTTGATAGCGGTTAACGATCGCTAATATCTGGTCAACTTGTTCTACAGGAATACCAAATTTGCTTTTTTCATGTCCGGTTGAAATTTTAAGATTTCCGCCTGCCATTATATTTGGCCGCAAACGGATACCAAGCGGATAACTACTTCCAAATTTTCTTCCGAATTTTTCCAGGTTTGAAAGGCTATCGATATTAATGATTACTCCAATATCCTTTGCCTCTTCTATTTCACCAAAAGCAATTCCATTTGATGTGTATAAAATGCGATCGGGACTAAAGCCTGCATATATAGCCAACTTTACCTCATTAATAGAACTGCAATCAACATTGGCGCCTAAGGATTTAATGTACCGGAGAATATTAACGTTGGTCAGCGCTTTGCAAGCGTAAAAAAAAACTGTATTTGTTTTTTCAAATGCCCTGATCAACTTATCATATTGTTCTTTAATTTTTTCTGCATGGTAAACATACAGTGGCGTACCAAAGCGTTCAGCTATTGCAATCAATTTTGTATTAATTAAACGTTGCGGCATGGCTGCGAAAATAAGGGAAAGCGGTGAGCGGAGGAGATGACAATGAATAGTTGACGGATGACAGATACCAGTTGATAGCAGGTCGTTGTCAGTTCTGACTCTCTATTTCTTGCTCTTTGTTTAAATTCTTATTCTGTTTAAAATTGATCATTGAAAATTGATTGTTGAGCATTTCCTTATTCTTCTGTTCCTTGCTCCTTGCTCGTCTGTTCATCTGTTCTTTCTTCCTTGTTCGTCTGTTCTCCGATACCCTTATCTTCTTCAGCAATAACCAGTTCGCCATCATCAGTAACAACTAAAGCAGATGCCTGTTCAAAATCAGCCGGGTTTATTAAAGTAGGTTGTATTACCTGGTCTGCCAATACCTCCCTAATCTTTGGCATATCTTCCGGTGAGTTGATGCCAAAATAATCCATGAAGTTTTTTGATGTGTTATAAACCAACGGGTGCCCGGGCATTTTTTCATTCCTTCCACTGATGATGATTAGCTCTTTTTCTAATAACTTCTGAACACTGTAATCAGAGCTAACACCGCGAATGGATTCAATCTCGCCTTTTGTAATAGGTTGTTTATAGGCGATAATAGCAAGTGTTTCCAAAGCCGAAGAAGAAAGGCGCTTCAAAAACTTTTCTCCGTTTAATTGCGCAACCGTTTTATGAAATTCCTTTTTCGTTAAAAATTGCCATCCGCCACCAGTTTGCTTTACTTCAAAAGGATAAAATTCTGAAT
>JALZIY010000160.1 GCA_030860085.1 Bacteroidota bacterium
TCGTAATAGCATCAACCTTATTGCTGGCAGGTTGCTCTCCAGCATTGCCTGCTTCCCCTTCAGATGATACGCACAGTTTAAGAATATTTATCCAAAAAATCACCAACTATTTTTCAGTACATTACCGGTATTCAAACACAATCAGAACAGTCAAGTAGATCACCAAAGAGATAAATATCGAGAAGGAATTGATCAAATCAATGTGCTACTTCTCATGGATGAAATGTTTATCTTGATAGCGTTTTAGTATGAAACATTTAAAACCGTATTTGTCGCATGCTTCTGCATGAACGTCAATAAATCATTTTTAGATAGCAATTAAAAAGTTTTTTTACCACCATTGTTTTGCCTGTTTATGTCAGGTAATTTCTTATCGGGATCAAGAACAACCTCAGTAATGCGACTTGTCGTTGGTACGGTGAATATCCATTCAGCGCCCCGTTGCCAAACTTCTACCGGCAGCTTAATCCTTTGTTCTTTACCATTGCTTTCTTTAATTGAAACATCTACCGGCATTGCCATTTGATCCAGGTTCAATATAGTGATGGCAGCGCCGTTTTCTGGTTTATTATTATTGTATTCAACGCCTTTAACGGCCTGGTCTAATTTCCAATTATTTAAAATCCACCCTCGCCAGAACCAGCTTAAGTCTTCGCCTGCCACATTTTCCATCGTACGAAAAAAATCCCAGGGAGTGGGATGCTTAAATGCCCACCGGTGAATATATTCCCTAAAAGCTTTATCAAAACGTTCCGGACCCAATACCACATCGCGTAATGCATTAAGCATAATAGATGGTTTATCATAGGCCACTACACCTAAATTTTGCTGTTGAACAACATCGGGTTTTGTCATGACCGGATCCATTTCATCCGTAAAAACATAAGGCGCTGATTCGCCTGCAGGAAAAAAAGAGAAATCAGCAAACTCGCCTTTATTAAAGGCTTTAGTTGAAAGGCTACCGATGAAAGTGGCAAAACCTTCATCCATCCAGGCATATTTTCTTTCGTTGCTACCTACGATCATTGGGAACCAGGTATGCCCGAACTCATGATCCGTCACCCCCCATAAGCTTGCGCCACTATCTTCATAATTACAAAACACAATACCAGGGTATTCCATACCACCTACCACACCAGCCACATTCGTCGCACCCACATAAGGATACTCATACCACATTTTTGAATAATGCTCCACACTTGCTTTTACCATTTCGGTACTACGTTGCCATCCATCTTTTTTAATACTTTCAACGGGGTAGGCACTCATAGCCAGTGCTTTTTTACCGCTGGGCAGGTTTATGCGAGCGGCATCAATTACAAATGCTTTTGAAGCTGCCCAGGCCACATCTCTTGCATTTTGAATCCGAAATTTCCATGTTACATTTCCTGAGGGCCTGGACTTAGGATCAGTTACTTCTTTTGCACTCCGGATAACGATTGTTTTATCGCTGTTGCGGGCATTATTTAAACGATCAATTTGCGTAGCAGTAAATACTTCTTTTTCGTTTTGTACTTCGCCGGAACCTACCACAATTAAATTAGCGGGGGCTGTAATGTTGAAATCAAAATCACCATATTCCAGGTAAAATTCACCGGCGCCAATATATGGCAATGTGTTCCAACCCTGGATATCATCATACACACATAACCGCGGAAACCACTGAGCCACTTCATATACAATGCCGTTCTTTGTTTTTAACTGACCCATGCGATCAGTGCCCCTATCAGGAACGGTAAATTCAAATGCAATATGCATTTTTGCTTTGCTGCCGGTTTTTAAATTTTGTTTCAACCATACCTGCATACGGGTATCTGTGATTAAAAATTCAGGAGTAAATTTTTCTCCATCCACTTCTACAGAAACAGATTTGATAACTTTTCCTTCGGTAAATTTTGCATTAGCCCAGCGTCCTCCTGTTTGTGTAGTAGTTGCTGAACCACGTGAAGATTGTTTATAAATATTCTGGTCTAATTGCAGCCATAGAAATTTCAAATTGTCAGGGCTGTTGTTAGTATAGGTTATTTCGACTTCGCCTGTTACATTATGCGTAGCGGTATCCAGTGTTGCATTGATCTTATAATCAGCTTTATTCTGCCAATATTTTGGCCCTGGTTCCCCACTTGCCGAACGGTAATCATTTCCTGTTTGTGGATAGAAGTTTGGATCGAAAGCCTTGCGGTGATCATATTTTGTTTGAGCTACTCCGATAAACACCAATACATTACTCATTAAAAAGAAAACAATTTTTTTCATTCTTATTCAATTTGAATCTGTATAAATTAAAGCAAAATGCTTACAAGCTAATGTTGGCTTTTTGTATTTGAATTTTTTAAGGAAAAAGTTTTTCTGCCATTGAAACATTTTCCTGTCTGCCAACATCAATCCATTTATCTCCTGTATGATCGTACCCCGAAATAATTTTAGCCTGCGCTAATTGCAGGTAAACATCAATGACTGAAAACTTACCTGTCATTGTAATATGATCAAAAATGGCAGGTTCAAAAATGGCCACGCCGCTATATGCTTTTTGTACATAAGAAGGGGCAGGCATTGTAATTTTTTCAATGCTCTTATCTTCTTTAATATTTCGCCATCCACATAAACGGTTGTTTTCGTTGAATAGTAAAAACCGGGACGTTTTTCTTTCAGCTATTGCCAAAGAAATAAATGAATTTGTTTGCAGATGATGATTGATAAATTTATCAATATTTAAATCTGTCAGTATATCTACATTGATGGTAATAAAACGTTGACCTTTTAATAGATCCTTTGCTTTTAATAATCCGCCGCCAGTCTCCAACACTTCATCTTCTTCATTACTGATGATTATTTCACTCCCCCAACCATTATTTTTTTTGATAGCAGTAATTACCTGGTCAGCAAAATGGTGCACGTTTACAACCACTTCTCTTTTGCCATGCTGCTGCAGGTATTCAATTGTGTGTTGAAGCAAGGGTTTTCCATTGACTATAGCGAGTGCCTTAGGATGTTTATCTGTCCAGGGTTTAAAGCGGGTACCGAGGCCGGCTGCAAAGATCATTGCACCCCAACCCCTGGATGGAACATCGATTTTATTTTTCATAGAGCTGTTTAATGTGTTGTTGCTCCTCTTTAGGGAACGGGGGCACCGGATTACACCAGTTTTTACCCTCCTGTTCTATATGGCACAACTCTATTTTTACTTTGTATTTATTTTTTAAATGCCGTGCCAAGGCATCGGCTGCATAAACACTTCGGTGCTGACCACCTGTGCAT
>JALZIY010000168.1 GCA_030860085.1 Bacteroidota bacterium
CAACTGGTAATACTTCCATATTGGGTTAAAATCTCACTTACCATTATTGTATTGGATGTATGGATGTATGTCTGGCACCGCTTAAATCATGAACTGCCATTTCTTTGGAAATTTCACCGCCTTCATCATACCGATGAAAAGATGAACAGCACTACCGCTATTCGCTTTCACATTCTGGAATTATTGTTTTCCTATCCCGGCAAGGCAATTGTTTGCATCATAGCCGGGTTGCAATACGCTCCTGTGTTAATATACGAGATTTTATTTTTTATGGCTGTTGTCATTCATCACTCTAATATTTATATATCTCCTGCCGCCGATAAAATTTACCGCATGCTTTTTTCCTCTCCGGGTATGCACAGGATCCATCATTCAATAAATATTTCAGAAAGAAATTCCAATTACGGAAGTGTATTTAGCATTTGGGATAAGCTTTTTCGAACTTCGGTTTACAAAGATTTTAATTTCATCACTTTTGGGGTCAAGGAAAAAAATTAATAAATCATTTGTCCCGCATGAAATAATAATCGTGATATTGCGATACGATTATGGGAACAAATCCTTTTGAGTTTAGTGTAAAAGCACCAATTTACTTTATCAAACAGGTAGTATTGAAGAAGCTATTACCTGGATGACAATTATGATCGTTTTCATTGTAATCAAAAAACCGATATTTAATAGGAAAAGGCAATGATGACTTGGGGAATTTAAAAAAGGCTGAAAAACATTTCCTTACCGGTTTATTATAACACACTTACTGGAAAGCAGACAGAACCTAAGAGACTATATCTTAAATATAGGAAAAGGTTGGGCCAAACAAATACTTAAAACGCAGGTAAAAAATATAAACAACCCCAAAGCAAACTCTATAAGAGCAGAAGCCCAAACTCATTTTTTAAGTCTATGCAATAATCCCTAACAAATTTCATACATTTACTTAGTTGCATAAACAACCATATGCCAAACAACCAATTTAAAAAAGGGGAATTATATAGTTTTATTTCAGGCAAGGCTTCTACCGCAATAGCCCGTCGCCTGCAAAAAAAATTCAATGGAAATAATCTGAACCTTACTATTGAACAATGGAGTATTTTATATCACTTATGGAAAGAAGATGGCATGAGTCAGCAGGAGTTATGCAACGCTACATTTAGAGACAAGCCAAGCATAACAAGGCTTATTGACAACCTTGAAAAGCTGAATTTAGTAAAACGAGTAAACCATGAAAACGACAGGCGAATCAACAAAGTGCAGTTAACAAAAGCAGCCTTGAAGTTGCAGGAGCAAACCATGCAATTAGCAGAGGAAACATTAAATGAAGCGTTAGAAAGAGTGCCCGCGGAGCATGTGGAATTATGTAAAGAAGTATTGCAAAAAGTATATGACAATTTAAATGGTCAATAGGGAATTTAGAAGTACGAAGTAAGAAGTACGAAGTAAGAAATACGAAGTACGCAGACCACGACCAACTGTAAACTTAAACATGTGAACTCGTGAACTCGTAAACTATTAAACTTAATCTTAAAAACGAATAAAAATGGAAACAACCGTAAACAAAACCCTTAAAGGTGGCGAATGGCTGATAAAAGAAAGTCATCCCGAAACAACATTCATACCCGAAGAGTTTTCTGAAGAACAAAAAATGATCCGCGATTTGTGCGATCAGTTTTTAGACACTGAAATATTTAGTATACTTGATAGAATAGATGCCCTCGAGCCTGGCCTTATGAGGTCATTGGTTGAAAAGTCCGGCCAACAGGGTTTGATGGCTACCTCGTTCCCAGAGGAATATGGGGGATTAGAAAAGGATTTTGTTACTTCTACTATTGTCAGTGATTATTTGGGAGCCGGTCACTCTTTTTCGGTTGCTTTTTCAGCTCACACGGGCATTGGCACCTTACCTATTTTATATTTTGGAACTGATGCACAAAAGCAAAAATATATTCCTAAGCTTATTAGTGGTGAATGGATTGGCGCATATGGTTTAACCGAACCTAACAGTGGCAGCGATGCATTAGGAGCAAAGACATCAGCCCGTTTGAGTGAAGATGGTAAACATTATCTTTTAAACGGACAAAAATGCTGGATCACAAATGGAGGCTTTGCCGATGTTTTTACTGTATTTGCAAAAGTGGATGGTGATAAATTCACTGCATTTATTATAGAAAAAGGAACAGAAGGATTTATGCAAGGTCCGGAAGAACATAAGATGGGCATTCAAGGCTCGTCCACCGTGCAATTATATTTCCAGGATTGTAAAGTGCCTGTAGAAAATCTATTAGGCGAACTGGGTAAGGGCCATAAAATAGCTTTCAATATTTTAAATATCGGCAGGTTAAAATTAGCAGCTGCAACTTTAGGTGGCGCTAAAAGGGCGACTAATACTTCCGTAGAATACGCTATTACCCGCGAGCAATTTAAACAACCCATTGCTAATTTCGGTGCCATTAAATATAAACTGGCAGAAATGGCAATAAAAATATTTGCGGGTGAAAGTGCTATATACCGCACTGCTAAATGGATTGATGATAAAGAAGCCGAATTAATAAACGAAGGAAAAAATTTTAGTGAAGCTTTGTTGGGAGCGGCGGAGGAATATGCCATTGAATGTGCAATTTTAAAAGTGCAGGGAAGTGAAGCGCTGAGCTATGTTGTAGATGAAGGCGTTCAAATACATGGTGGTAATGGATTTAGCGCTGAATACAATATTTCCCGTGCCTATCGCGACAGTCGCATCAACCGGATTTTTGAAGGCACCAATGAGATCAATCGCTTACTAACGGTAGATATGACACTAAAACGTGCCATGCAGGGACGGTTAAATATAATGGGTGCAGCTATGAAAGTGCAACAGGAATTAATGAGCATCCCTGATTTTAATGAAGACGAAGAACTTCCTTTTGCTCAGGAAAAAAAACTGGTTAATAATTTTAAAAAAACAGTTTTGTTAACAGCCGGTGCTGCTGCACAAAAATTGATGATGAAATTAGAGACCGAACAGGAAGTGTTGATGAACATAGCTGATATGGCAATTGAAACTTTTGTTTCTGAAAGTTTGTTGCTAAGAGTAATGAAATTAAGTGAAGCGAAATACGCCTCTATTTACCAGGACATTTTAGGTTGTTATTTATACGATGCTGCGGATAAAATTAATAAGTATGGGAAAGATGCCGTGAATGCTTTTGCCGAAGGCGATGAACAGCGTATGATTTTAATGGGTATTAAACGATTTACAAAAGCACAGTCATTCAATAGCAAAGAGGCGCGCAGAAGAATAGCAAATGAAATGATTGACCACAAGAGATATTTTCTTTAATGCTTGAAGAAAACAGCCAGTTCTTTCCTGGTTGTCTGTATTTCTTTAATCTGCTTGCTTTTTTTATAAATTAAGATCAAACCGGCAGCCATCAAAAGAGAAGAAACTATGGAAACAATATAATAGATAAGGAAAACATCACTAACATCCTTTGTTTTTTGTATGTAATAAAAATAATAGATTATTGTATAACATCCATAGGCAAATAGTATAGAAGTGACCATGAATGTTTTACCAAACCCTTTATTTTTTTCAATACTTACTTTTACATGCTGTGCAAATAATATTAAAGAATAACTAAAGATCAACAAAATACCAGGACCCAGTATATAGGTTAAGCTCTCTCTTTTAAATTGAAATAAAATACCGACAAAGATCTCAAACAGAACAAAACCTGCAAGCGAAATATAGATAGTATTTTGTTTTCTTTTTGAAGTACAAAATAACAAAAGCACAATAAGCATCAAGGGAACATCGAGATAATTATTTACGATACCCAAAGTTCTTCTTAGCTCATTATTAAGTGAGATGATACCTTCACCTGCTAAATTATATACGCCGGTAAATAGGTAATAAAATAACAGCGATAGAAGGCTTATATGTTTATATAATTTACAATAAAGAATAATAAAAACCGGGAGCAATAGCACAAAAGAGGCTATGATGCCGGTAACTGTGGCCGGGTGCATAAGAATGATTTTTCAGGATAAGTAAGCTTTTCTGCCTACCATGAACAAAATACAATTCAATTTTATTAATTCTAAGTGTTGAAAGAAAATAGGGTACTACTGCCTTTCATCTTCCGTAATACTACCCAACAACCAGAAGAGCATTTATACTTATCTTTCTTTTATGAAGTATATCTTCCTTATTATAAATTTTTTTTGCAGTTATCAAGATTGGCTCAAATCCTTATAAACTTACATGAACCGAATTTACAGGCTCACCATAGAAAGTGCTGGCTTTATTATTAAAATCTTTACTGGAATCAGTTGTATAAAAAAGACGTTGTTTATTTTTAGAAATTCTTACATCCATCTGCGGGTACTTTTCTAAATATGCCTGCAGGCTTTTGGCAGCAATTTCACCTTGTGAAATTATTTTTACAGAAGTGGGCAAATATTTTCGAATTTTTTCCTTTAACAGCGGATAGTGTGTGCAGGCAAGTAATAACGTATCAACTTCCGGATTAGTCTTCAACATATTTTTGATATGTCTTTCAATAAAATAATCAGCTCCTTTACCGGTATGTTCTCCATTTTCTACCAGCGGAACCCACATAGGACAAGCCTCCTGAACTATCCTTACATTTGGGAAAAATTTTTCAATTTCAATAAGATACGATTCTGACTGCACGGTGCCGGTTGTTGCTAAAATACCAATTTGATTGCTGGATGTATAGTTTCCAATAACTTCTGTAGTTGGTCGGATAACACCCAGTACCCTTGCCTTTGAAGATATTTTTTCAAGGTCGTTTTGTTGTATGCTCCGCAAGGCTTTTGCTGATGCTGTATTGCAGGCTAAAATGATCAGGGGGCAATTTTGTTGCAGCATCCATTTTACACATTCTAAAGTGTAGCGATAAACTGTTTCGAAAGACCGTGCGCCGTAAGGTGTACGTGCATTATCACCTAAATATAAATAATCATAGCCGGGCAAACGATCCACAAACTCCCGAAGAACAGTTAAGCCACCAAAGCCGGAATCAAAAACACCTATAGGAGACATATTGCGAGGTAAGAAGTTAGATGCAGGAAGTACGAAATCAGAAATACGAAGTACGAATCAGGATACAAACTATCAACGATAAACGACACACTATCAACTACCACCTACCAACGGTCAACAATTTAAAAAAAAACCCGCCGGTTAGCGGGATGAAGATAATAAGTTCAATTATTTTTTTGGTGTAACAGCCCCAGCAGTGGTAGATGGCATTTTAATATTCAACTTTTTGGCTACTAATGGTAAAAGATCATCTGCCGGAGGAGCAACCAACAAAGCATCTTTAGTATAAACATAGCTATATCCACCTTCTTTGGCAACCTGGTTTAGTGCATTCATTGCCTTGCGGTAAACAGGCTCAAGCAACTGGCCCTGTTTGCCCTGCATTGCCCTTTCTACAATCTGTTGCCAGTTTTGAATTTGGTAAGCATAGCCTTCCATATCCTGCCTCATAAGGTTTCGTGTAGCTAAAGGTGTTTTAGCAGAATCTTTTCCATTTGCCAAACTGTCTTTCCGATTATATTCGGATACTAAATACGTAAACTGCGTATTTAAAGAATCTGCCTGGTACTTTTGAAGCAGGGTATCTATCTTACCAACTTCAGGCATTAGCGATACCACATCTTCTAATCTTATATAACCGGTTTTTTGCGCCATAGCGCCACCTGCGCTTAAAAAAATAACTGCTGCAATAACAAATAATTTCATCTTGTTCATTTGAGTTTTATATGATGTTTTAATGATGCGAATTTTGTTAGTATTGGTTGTAACGGAATTGAACTTTTACAATTAATTTACTTACTTAACTCCCAGTTCACGCAATACGTCTTCGCTTTTTTCAAGTTTTGGGTCGGCAAATATAACCGTAATTCCTTCGCTCTTGTCTAAAATAAAATCATAGCCGCGTTGTACTGCTAATTTTTGCACGGCGTTATAAACTTTGTCCTGGACAGGCTTAATTAGCTCTTGTCTTCTCTTAAACAGGTCGCCTTCAAATCCAAAGCGCTGGCGCTGCAGATCACGCAATGTTTTTTCTTTTACAAATAATTGATCCTCTCTTTTTTTACGTAATTCTTCACTTAACATCACCTGCTCGGCTTCAAAATCCTTGTACATTTTGTCTAAATCCTGCTGCATTATGTCAATCTCCTTTTGCCAGCCACTGGCAATATCATCCATATTCTTTTGAGCTGATTTATAATCAGGCAGTTTATCTAAAATGTATTTTGTATCAATAATCGCGTAGCGCTGTGCATGAACAAATGCTACAAGGCAAAGGCTAAAAGCGAGAAGAAAAAAAATTTTTTTCATTTTTGAAGAATTAAAAATTATAAATTTTCAAATCTTGTCCCCTCTTAAGCGGGATGAGATTTTATTCAGGTTCAAAACCAAGCATGAATGTAAAACGTGATGCATTTTTTAAGCCTTTGTCAGCCGGATTCAAACGATCTAATCCTATACCATAATCAAAGCCAAGCAAGCCAAACATCGGAAGGAAGAAACGCATACCTACCCCTACACTGCGACGTAAACGAAAAGGATTATATTCCTTAAATGAATGCCACCCATTAGCAGCATCAAAGAAAGTAAGGCCATAAATAGTGCTTCCGGGATTAGTTACCAATGGATAGCGCAGCTCCAAAGAGTATTTATTAAAAATGGTAAAATATCTACTGGCGTTACTCAGGTCAGGGTTAATAGATGGATCGGATTGATCGTACACGGGATAACCACGATGTGATATTACATCATAACCTAACAAACCGTAACTATTCGTTAAGCCATCCCCACCCACCTGGAAGCGTTCAAATGGGGAAAAATCCAGCTTGTTATTATACTTTCCCATAAAGCCATACTTCGCTGACATTTTTAAAACAAACTGGCGGTTTTTATCAGCGCCTGATGGTTTTCCAATAGGTACAAACCATTCGGCATTAAAACGCCACTTATGATATTCAGGGTTTTTATAAGGATTTGAAGAATTAACTATATCGGGATTGAGTAAAGAATACGGAGGGGTTAACTGCACGCTGGCTACAAAATTAGATCCACTGCGGGGGAACGTAGGATCAAAAACCGAGGAGCGTTGTAAGCCAAGTTTTAAACTTATATTGGTTGAGGTACCGCTTCTTACGTCTGTTCCATCACTCAGGCGGAAAAATCCAGGGTAATCTTTTAATTTATACTGTGTAAAATTTAAAGAATAAACAAGACTAAAGTAATCATCCGGCCATTTTAATTGCTTTCCCAATGAAAGACCAAGACTTACCGTGCGTAAAAAACTGGAATCAGCTCTTTCTTTCAACATTCTGCCTGTAAAAGGATCAAACGCATTTGAGAATTTACTGTTTGAAAAACTAACGGTAAAAGAATTTCTTTTTTTGCCCCCTAACCAGGGTTCAGTGAAAGAAAAATTATACGAACGATAGGCACGGCCATTTGATTGTAAGCGTAAACTCAATTTTTGTCCATCGCCGGTAGGCAAAGGATCCCACGATTCTCTTTTTGTAATATTTTTTATTGAAAAATTATTGAAGGTTACACCCAACGTACCCGTCAAGCCTACGCCACCGCCCCAACCGGCAGAAAGCTCTAATTGATCGGATGATTTTTCTTCCAGTTCCCAATTAATATCTACCGTGCCATCTTCCTGGTTTGGATTTATACCGGGATTAATTTTTTCCTGGTTAAAATATTGAAG